>CABXPS010000001.1 GCA_902514095.1 uncultured marine group I thaumarchaeote
CGATGCAAGAGTAGACCCATCTGAAGTAGAAACACTTGCAGGTGGAATCATTCATGAAATCAGTGAAATTCTAGGTGAAGAAAGCGAGGACGCAGAACTACAATCCTATGTAGATGAAATTCGTGAATTATTGACACAAGCAAAACAAGAATATCAAAATGGTGATTCTGATTTAGCACTAAGTCTTGCCACAAAAGCATATCTTGACAACTATGAATTCTTAGAAGGTCCTCTAATTGAGGCCGGTGAAAGAGAACTCATGGAAGAAGTTGAGATTATGTTACGTGAAGAACTTCGTGGTATGATGAAATCCGGTGCTTCAGTTTCAGAAGTTAATTCTCAAATTGATGCCATCTTGATTAAAATGGACACTGTTGAAGTAGTTGTACCAGAATTTGGTACAATTGCAATGATGATTCTTGCAGTTGCAATTATTGGTTCAATATTATTTGCATCCAAAAGTAAACTAATGACAATTAAACCATTTTAGATCAAAATCGGTTATTGTTATTTTTTTTTATTTTTTTTATTTTTTTTATGTTGATAAAGTTGTAATATTTTCATACAAATATGTAAAAAATTTATTTTGATCTGTAATAATTACATAAAAAAATTATACTTAATTATGATAAGTGTCTATTGTAAATCATAGGAATAAGTCCACCTTAACCCCCTGAGTGCAATGCTCTAAAGGAAACCAAACGGGATTTTGCTCTGGGCTTATTCACCTTTAAATTAAAACTATTTTTCAAATAGAAAGCATTAATTTGAGATCTATGTACTTCAACTATGTTGTTTGAAATTACTTGGCATGAAAATTTTTATGGAATATCTTGGGCTTATGAAAAAGATAGACTGGTAGTATCTACGGTTTTTGAGGATAAATCCGAAGCAATACAGATAGCACAAGAAATAGAAGAATGGAGTGATAAATTTACTAGATTAACTATTGTTGAAAAAGTAAATGGTGAATTTTCAATTTGTTGTTATGAGGATCCTCAAATATCCAAAAGTTCTGAACATGTTGGACTTTTTAGAACTGGAATGATTCAAAGTGGAGGTTATGAGCAAGCAAAACCTATGATTCAAGAAAAACCCCCTCTCTTACAGATTGCTTATGCTGCTGATGTTAGGGATATGACTACTTATGAGCAAATATCTCGACTAGTCCCAATGAGGAAATGTAGAATTATTTCTGAAAAAGATTTGAAAAAGCAGGAATATTATTTTGAAAGAACTGCACATATAGAAAAAAAATCTGATGAAGATTCAAAAAAATAAAATCAATCATCATTTATGGCCAATTAAGCAAAATTATGCAAATTCAATTTAAAGAATCACTATCAACTTATTGCCTAATTTTGGTTAATGCTTTTTTCTAAATATTTACCCTGATTTGTCCTGTTACCAATTGTTCAATTAGTTCTTTTTTTAAATTTATAAAATTTAATTTTTGTTTTTTTACATTTCGTATTTGCTCATCTATGTTTCCAAGTATGGTTGCAATTTTCTTTTGTTCTGGTAATGGTGGTTTCAAAATAATTAAATTTTTAATTTGTGTTAAACTGAGATTAGGTTGATTGTTATCTGTTCCTTCAACATGGATTTGTTCTTTAACAAAATTACTTTTTAAAAAATAAAATAAAAAATGATGATCAAAATCAATGTTGTTTTTCAGCCTAATTATTGAAATAGCTTGATTGGTATTACTTGGAATATTTTTCTTTTGAACTAATCCAATATATCCAAGAGTTCCAGCTATAGTTAGTAAAATATCATTTTCAAACAATTTAGATCTTGATAATTTATCATGTGTTTCTTTTTCAATAAAATCGCAATCATTAGTATCAATATCTCCTTCATCATCAATATTTTGTATCTTAACAAATGGTATTCCTCTTTCTTTTTCACAATATGATGAGGGAGTGGTTCCTTTTGTAATGGGTTTACAGATGATTTCCAGCGTTGTAGTATCTTCCCATTCTCTAGGAATTTTTATTGTTTTTTTAAAATACCAATCTATTTTTGTGAATTGTGTATGATTTAATCCTGTTTTCATCAATTTTTGAAGTAAATTCTCTTTCAAAATTTGTATTTCTGATATCAATCTATCAAGTTTTTGTTGTATCTGTTCTATGCTTGTAATTATAGTTACAATTTTTTTTTGTTCATTTTTATTTGGAACTGGGATCTTAAGTTGTTTTAATATGTCAAATTTTACTGATTTTCTTCTCTCTACACTACCGTTTCCCATTGATGAATAAAGATACAAAAATCGACGAGATTTCATCAGATATAATAAAAATTCTTTTTCAATAGTTGAATCAATTTCAAAAACAGTATACATAGGACTGATGTACCCTTTTTCGTAATTTTTCAAAAGTGCAATAGCTCCTTCATCAATATGAATTGTTGAATATGCAAAATTATCCTTTTTAACTAATTTGTATTTTTCAACATTTTTACTAAATACCTGTTTATTGAAATAATCCGAAGATTTAACAAATCCTTTTTTTTTAGAAATTGAAAAAATTACTGGATTAGGTTCTTCTGATAATTGTTGATTTATTTCAGTACTAAATGAGCCAATTTTTTTTATTTTCCAATCTTGAGGAATTAGATCATTTGATCTAAAAATATAATTAATTTCTTTAAATCCTGTTTTAGATTTATTTTGTTTCAAATTTTATTCCTTCTAAATCTGATAATTCTTTTTTTAACACTTTTTCTGTTTTTTCATATTCCTTTTTAAAATCTGAAATATTCTGGATGATTTTTTTAATATTTATTGAAGGTTCTGTTACATAACTATCAATATATCGTTTAACATTCAAATTGTAATCATTTTCTTTTACATCATCTATTGTAATAGTAATTGATTTTTCTGTTTGTTTTTTCTTTGAAAATATATTTAAAATATCTGGAATATCATTTTCAGATACAGGATCTCGTTTATCATCAAGTGAAAAACCATCTGCAGATACATCATATAACCAAATCTTATCTGTTGTACCTCCTTTTGTAAAAAATAAAATCGCAGTCGAAACTCCAGAATATGGTTTGAATACTCCTGTAGGGAGATATATAATCGATTCAAGTTGACATTTTTCTAACAATAATTTTTTTATTGATAAATGAGCATTAGATACACTTGTTAAAACGGAGGATGGAACAATTACTGCTGCTTTACCCCCAATCAATAATTTGTCATAAAATAACTCTACAAAAAGAAGTTCAGTTTTGGTAGTGGATATCGAAAAATCTTCATTAATCTCACTTTTATTCAATGTTCCTGCAAAAGGAGGATTTGCTAAAATTACATCATATTCCTCATGATGTTCAAATTGTTTTCCAACAGAATTTTCATATTCTATGTTTGGATGTTTAAATCCATGCAAAATCATATTCATTTGAGAGAACTGAGTCATAGGTCTTTCAAAATCAAATCCAAATAACTGTTCATTTAGCAAAAATTCTCTTTGTTTATCTGTTAAATTATCTCCAAGTGCTCTATCTGAATCATTGGATTCTTTGCTATTGTATTTTTTTAGAATATGTAGATATGTATTTACTAAAAATCCCCCAGTTCCACATGCAGGATCACAAATTTTTTGATTAATATCAGGATCTAATAATTCGACCATCATACGAATAATGTGTCTGGGAGTTCTAAATGCTCCATTTAATCCGGATTGAGTAAGTTTAGATGAAACATATTCGTAAATATCTCCTTGTGTATCTAAGTTTTGTTCAGAAATTTGTAACTTATCAATGACGTCGACAGCATCTTGTAGTAAAATAGGACTAGAAATTTCAAAGTTTGAATCTGCTAAATCTAATTTTAATTTGCCCTTTAATTCGGAATTTTTCAAAAATGGAAATACATTATTTCTAACATGGGACAACATTTTTTCTCCTGGATAATTTTTCCATTCTGACCAACGCATTTCATCATGGCCATCAAAGACTGATTGATATTTTTTTTTGGCATGTTTTGCAGCTATTATTCGATCATTTTCATAATCTTCAAGTTTTTTCATAAATATCAAATATGATATATGTTTTAGAGCATTCATATGATCAGCCATTCCATTTGAAAAGAATTTTTGCCATAACGAGTCTATTTTTTGTTTTAAATCAGATGATAGCATTATGCCTCTTTTCCAATGTTTTACATACCATCATTATATCCTCCATATCTGATTCTTTAAACAATTTGTTTGGAGTACCAATTCTGTCAAATGGGGCATTATACAAATCTGAAATCTCTACCTGACCTTTTTTGGATACAGTATTTTTTACAGTTCTAACAAACAACACTTGATCTGCACTCCACTCTGAATGTTCTTTGATAAATGAATCAAATGCATTTGAGCATTCCTCTTCAAAGTTGGGAAACTTATACAATCCCAAAATATGCCTGATAAATTGACTAAATGAGCCTGTAGGCTGTTTGAAGTTTTTTCTGAATATGTCTATGGTAAAATCTGCATTAATTGAGAATAATGCATGCTCTAAATCCATTAATTCCTCATCATTAGGATCATCTCCTTTCATAATTCTGCCCAAAGTTGGGTTATCTTCTGCTAACTCTTTTACTGCACTTTCAATTTTTTTACGATATTCTAGTACAAATTCAGAACTAGTTGTTTGAGTTTTTTTAATAATTCTTCTTTCAGATATAATGTCGTCTAATTCTAATTCAATTACTTCTCTTGATTTTTTTGTTCTCTGACTAATTACTGGTTTGAAAGTATTTTCAATATATTTTGAATCTTCATATTTTATTTCATCCCAGAATTTTTTTGAAAGAACTTTTTTCTTATCTTCTATAATCTCTTTAACTGCATTGAGATTATCTGAAAGATTGTTGATGTCATTTGCTATTGTTTTTTGTACTCTTTTGAACACTTTTTCATCTCCTTCAAGAATTGCTAATCCTAATTGTTCTGTTTTTAATTCAAATGACATTTCATCAACATTGATGTTTCCTTGATGTTTGAATAATGGTGCTACTTGATCTTTAATGTAGTCTACAGGATCTTCTGCAATATTATCCCAGAAATTCTTTTCAAATACATGTTTTATTTTTAATTTATTTTCTTTAATTGAAATATTTTCTTTTGGCAAATGAGAAATCATAGTTTCAATTTCAGATTTTATTGTCTCTGCATTTTCTGTTTCATCTACAAACAAAAAGTGTTGTAATTTTTTTAATTTAGTTCTAAATACTCTAACAGGTAATGCTTCTGAAAGATACTCTTTTTTTCCTTCTGGATTCATGTTGAAAAATTGTAGATTTTTCCAATGATCTATTATTAAGAAATGATCTTTGCCATTTTCAGGTAGTCTGTCTTGAAACTTACATGCGGCATTAGGTCTAGTTCCTCTTCCAATCATTTGCCAAAATTTAATTTTTGAAAATACAGGTTTTGCAAAAACTAAATTACAAACCTCAGGCACATCCACGCCTGTATCTAACATGTCTACTGAAATTGCAACTCTGGGCATGTCTTCTTTCATGAATTTTTCTATCAATCTTTGTGGTCTTTCCATGCCTGAGTAAATTGTTTCAGCAAGTTTTCCATCATATTCTGGGTATAATCTATTGAATGCATCTAGTAATCCTTGTGCATGTTTTTTAGAAATAGCAAAAATTATGGTTTTTGCTGGTAATACTCCGTTCAAATCTTTGATTGATTCATCCATAAATTCTTGAACTATGGCTTCATCTGTTCCCTTATTCATCACCTTTTTGCCTAATTCATGTCCTTCAAAATTAAGATCTTCTAATGGAATACCTTCTTCAACTAATTTTTTTCTTACAGTTAATGGAATGTCTCCTGCTTTGATTCCTTTTAGTTGGAAATTTGTTCTTGCTTCAAACCCTCTAAATTCACAAAGATATTTTGGAGTTGAATTAATTGCATCATCGTAACTGAAATTAAATGTGGGAGTTCCGTCATAGCATTCAAACTGTCTAAATGTATTCTTGTCAAGAGTTTCTGCAGGTGTGGCAGTTAATCCAATTTGTATGGCATCAAAGTATGATAATACATCATTCCATTTTCCATAAATTGAACGATGAGCTTCATCAGATATTATAAGATCAAAATAACCTGGGGAATATTCTTTGTATGTCTCAATCATTGTTTGAAGAGTTGATGCATAAAGTCTAGCAGGTTCAACTATTCCTCCTGTTACATACTTTTTAGATTCATTTGGAAAGAATTGTTTGAAGCCTGAATTTCCCAAATCTCCCATGGCTTGATCACGTAATGCATTTCTATCTGTTAAAAATAAAACCCGATTTACTTTTCCTGCTTTCATTAAAAGATCAATTGTGGACATTGCAATTCGTGTTTTTCCTGTACCTGTTGCTAAAGTTAACAAGAATCTTCTTTTATTATCAGAAAGCCCTTGTGCTATTCGTTTTATGGCTTCAATTTGATATGGTCTATCTGTAATTGATGTGTTAATTTCCATAGTTCTAGGATCAGATGAGGATTGCTTTTGTTGTCGTCTTTTCATTAATTCATCTTGACTAAAGAATCCCATTACCTTACGGGGAGCATTATCTGGAAAATCCCAAAAATAAATGTCATCACCATTAGTCAAAAAGATAAAACATGTTTTGCCAAATTTTTGTTTAATATAATCTGTATATTCTTCGGCTTGTTGTTTTCCTTCGTATGCGTTTCTAGCATATTTTTTTGCTTCAACAACTGCTAAAGGATCACCAACATTATCAAATAGCAAATAATCTACAAATCTATCATTTACGGGATTTCCATTCTCATCAATTC
Source organism: uncultured marine group I thaumarchaeote (assembly GCA_902514095.1). Classification (GTDB taxonomy): domain Archaea; phylum Thermoproteota; class Nitrososphaeria; order Nitrososphaerales; family Nitrosopumilaceae; genus Nitrosopumilus. The sequence goes on from CABXPS010000001.1 coordinate 6,807, forward strand.
CCCAGTTAATTAGATATTCTGGTTCAACTTGTTTTTTGTCATTTACCTTCCAATCTCTTAACTCAATTGCTTTGTCAATGAGTTTTTTTCGTGTTTGCCACTCTGTAAGATTTTCATTACTCAATATTACTTTCAAAAATATCTTATATTTATAAAATTTTTAAGGAAAAATTGTAACACATTGTATTAGATAATTTTATTAGTCATTTTTTGTAATTTTGTGGATGATGATGATTAAACTCTCTAAATGTTTACTAATGTCTAAAGGGAATAAAACCCCGATATCATTAACCAATTATAATACATCACTATCAAATCATTCATAGGATTACTACTGATCAATCGTTCATCTCTTTTAAATGCAAAATTGCTTTACTCTATCTATGAATGATAATGATAACTCTACAACATGGGAAGATGCAATAGGTTCATCCTGGTTAATATCTGAAGAATAATTCTTTTGAATTTAATCATTTGATAATTTGTAAATATATTTTTTTATAACTTTATTTTATAGATGATCAAATTTCACAATATGTTGTTGGGTATTCAAATTGATGGTTGATCATACCAAAGAATGCAAATATAGAATTGATAATGATTTACCTCATACAAACTGTTATTGTAAATGTCATAAAATTGTCATGATGGAATCTACAAAAATGGAATCAAGAACGTTCTGATTCTATTTTAGGCTCAAAATTATCCACAATTTCTGTCACTGTTTTGATAATTGCATTTTTGATTTGTTCTTGTTTCATTCCTGATTTACTCATAAGTTTCATTTGATCCATTAATGCAAAATGTACTCTGCCTTGTAGATAATCTACAATTCCAAAATCATTTTTTGGGAATTCAGTAACAAATAGATCATGATCAGATGAATCACTGGATGTTTCGGTCATATGTTAAATTAAAAAAATAACATTATAAAATTTTCATAATGTTCATTAATGTCAAAAAATAGGAATTTTCATGACAGACTTTGAGCATAAACCGTATGATAAAATCTATGTTCGAGATATGATCAAACTTAGTCTTGATGATCTTATAGGTATGATGTCTTCATTGGAATCTGCTAATGCATACTGGGTTGATGGAGTGTTGTTTGCTAGCTTTGCTATGACTGAATCTGAAGAATTAGCTAAAAAAGAAATGAATAATGAAATGTTTCTGGATAAAGTTATTTTTGCAGTATATGACAATTATTCAAAAACAGTAAAATCCTCAACAAATCTTGAAATTGGTGTTTTAAACATGCAAAAAAGTAAACTGTACACTGATTTAATCAAATGGCTAAAGACACAATCTATTTGGACTGAATAAAATCATCTACAATTTCAACATGGTTACTTTTGGTATAATCTTTTTATGATGATCAATTTGATCTATTCTATGGCACTAAAATCTGAATCATCCTTTAAAGAATATTTAAAAAAATTACCTGATGACACTATAATCAAATACTATTCTGATGTGGAATATTCTCCATTTCCAGTAATATTAATTCAAGAATATACAAGACGATTTCAGCAAAAAAGTAAAAATGAAATTATTAAAGATCTAAAATATCAAACACGTTTAGCTCGTAAAAAAACTCAAGAAATTGGTAAAATGGCAAAAAAACATACTTCAGTTAATGATGTAACAAAACAAAAATCTCAAGAAATTATTAAACAGGCCAAACAAAAAGGATACAGCATAAGTGAAAAAATATCTAATAAACGTCATAAAATAAGTTCAAAATTAAAAAATACTGCTAAATCTAAAATTCAAAAAACTGTTAATGCTGGTAAGAACTTAAAAACATCTAAAAAAGAAAATTTAGAATTATTAGAAAATTTGGCAAAATTAAAGGATGCTGGAATAATTACTGCAAAAGAGTTTCAAGAAAAGAAAAAGAAAATTTTATCAAAAATCTAATTTTAAAATATTTTTATTTATTCAATATTTTTTGAAATTTATCTAATTCTGATTTAGTTTTTACAAATTGATCTGTTAAAATTTTACAAGAAAAAATTTGTTTCATTTTGTTATCTATGACAAAAATCATTTCATTAAGAATAACGGCATCTATGAATTCATCATTGGGGTATACTGTATATTCTAATATCTCATTATTAATTTGAATTTTAAATTTGAACCCCATTAACAAACCGGCTTCTTCATGCTTGTTTAGGAATCCCCTGATACTTGCTTTTACATCTGATTTTTTTTTAATTAATGAAAATTTACTTTTATTTTCATTATTTTTTTCTATAATACATCCAACTGGATTATTTTTAATATGTAAAATTAATGATTCATGAGTTTTAGCATATTCTTCTGTGTCTTCAATTTTATCTAAAGGCATATTTTGACCATCAAAATTTAATTAATTAATTTTTATAATTCATGCCTATGTTTTCTTTTTTAATGAAAAAAAAGTCAGTCTCCATCGCCTTGGAGACTCTGTAAGTGTATTAACTAGTTTATGTGAGCATTGGGCTCTTCCAGCTAACACCGTGAGATGTCTCTGACTCGATAATACTTTTAGAATTATCTTTTTGTTAAAAATTAAATTTAAAAAAAATTACATACAGGTTTAATTTTTTCACTATGAATAGATCGTATATATTTAATTTTTATAATTAATTATTTTTCTTACGCTGCAATTCTATATCTTCCATAAATTATGTAAAAATCTATTAGAAGAAAAATGATCGCTGCTCCAATAAACCAATCTCTGATTGTTGATAATTCTTGTTCATACTCTATGTTAGAACTGAGATCTAATAATATTTGATTAAGTACCTCTTCATCTAATGATTTAAAATAATTTCCACCCGTCATATCTGAAATATTTCTAAGTGTTACTTCATCTAATTCTGCATACTGTGGTTCACCATAAATGTCATCTCGAAGATAAATCGGTTTTTCAGAACCAATACCTATTGTATGAATTTGTACATTATTTCTTATTGCATATTGTATTGCTTGTTCTGGGGAAACTAATCCTGAATTTTGTATGCCATCACTTAGAAGAATGATTACTCTTTTTTTATCCAGTATTGAGGATACCATATCAATTCCTAATGATAAGCCATCCCCAATTGCAGTTGCTCCAGTACCTTGTTGAATTGAAGAAATTGAACTTAATGTTTTTTCTTTTACAGGTGTAAGATATGATATTGTACCTGCTCCACTTTCAAATAAAATAACTCCTACATTATTTTTTTCACTAATTTTTGTAACTAGTGATTTAACTGCATTTTTTGCAGCCTCTAGACGTGTTGGTTCATAATCTGATGCTGCCATACTTTCTGAACCATCTAAAACTATGCCTAAATTGACCCCTTTTTCTACTCCTTTAGTAACAATTTGAGGATTTGCTAATGCAATAATTATCAGAGAAAGAACAATTACTATTAGTACAAATGGAAGATGTTTTCTAGTTGAATTTTTTTTTACATTTGTTTCTTTAATTATTTTTAATGAACTAAATTCTAAAATTGTTTCTTTTTTATTTGAATTGTATTTCCAGTATACAAAAATTAAAATTGGAATTAATAAAAAAAGAAATAATGAATTAATGAATCCAAATTCCATTAGTTTTTCATCTTCCACTTGTTTCTAAAATATTTATTAATTGTAATATCAAATGATTCTTCATTACTAAGATTTATCATATCGATTCCAATTTTATTCATATTTTTTTGATTATTTTTCATTTTTTCTTCTACGATTTCTTTATATTGTTTTTGAAAATTTTTATTTGAAGTATTAACGAGTATTTGTTCCCCTGTTTCTGCATCTTCTAGATATGCATAACCAATTTCAGGTATTTCTTTTTCTTTTAAATCTGAAATATTAATTAAAGTAACTTGATGATGTAATTTTAAAAATTTTAACGGTTTATCATATGAATCTGAAATAAAATCTGAAATAATGTATATAACACTTTTTCTTTTTAATTTATTATTTAATGTTGTCAATGATTCCATTATGTTTGTTTTTTTACTTTTTGGTTTATAATCTAGTAATTCTTTAATAATTTTTAATAATTGTTTTTTACCTTTTTTTGAGGGGATAAATTTTTCTAATTTATCTGTAAATATTCCTAATCCTATTTTATCATTATTTTTTAATGCTAAAAACATTAATGACACTGCAACTTCAAAACTCAAATCAAGTTTTGATTTCATAAATCCAAAATTATTACTTGCAGATAAATCTAAAATTAAGTATACATTTAATTCATTTTCTTCAACAAATTCTTTAACAAACAGGTTATTGTGCCTAGCTGATACATTCCAATCAATTCTTTTGACATCATCTCCCGGGATGTATTCTCTAACTTCTGAAAATTCTATCCCTCCTCCCCTAAATTTTGAATTATATGCACCTGATTCAATTCCTTCTACAAGATCCTTTGTTTGAATTTGCAGATTTTTTATCTGTGCTAATAATTCTGAAATTTTACTCATTTTTATGGTGAGGAAATTTTTTCAAGAATTATATCAATGACTTTATCTGTGTTTATTTCATCTGCCTCCGCCTCAAATGTGAGAATTAATCTGTGACGTAGCACTTCATGAGCTATTTCCTTGATATCTTCTGGAATTACATACCCTCTTCCATTAATCATTGCATTTGCTTTAGCTGCTCTTATTAACCAAATTGAGGCTCTAGGTGATGCCCCAAATTCTATAATATTATTTAAATCTAAATTATATTTATCTGGATTTCTTGTTGCATCTATGATACTAGCAACATATTTTAAAATTATATTATCGGCATAAATTTCTGCATTAAATTTTTGCATTTCAAGTATTTCTTTTGATTGTAGTATGGGATTAATTTTAATTTCTAAATTTCCTGTGTTTCTTTCAATAATTTTTATTTCCTGTTCCTTTGTTGGATATGTGATTAGGATCTTTAGCGCAAATCGGTCAACTTGTGCTTCAGGAAGTTTGTACGTTCCTTCATTTTCAATTGGATTTTGAGTTGCAAGAACTAAAAATGGTTTATTTAATTGAAAAGTTTCTCCATGGATACTTACCTGTTTTTCTTGCATTGCTTCTAACAATGCTGATTGAACTTTTGGTGGGGCCCTATTGATTTCATCAGCTAATATAAAATTATGAAAAATTGGTCCTTTTTGAATTTCAAATGTACCTGAATTACTTTTGTAAATTTTTGTACCTAGAATATCTGCTGGAAGTAAATCTGGTGTAAATTGTATTCTAACATTATTTACACTAAAAATTTCTGCCATTGTTTTTATCATTAGAGTTTTAGCTAATCCTGGAACACTTTCTAGTAATACATGTCCATCAGAAATAATTGAAATAATAATTTTTTTAATTATATCATTTTGCCCTACAATATTTTTTTGTGCTTCATCTATTACTTTTGAAATTATTTGTGAATACTTTAAAGAAATTTCTGTTAATTCCTTAATTTTTTTATCTGAGAGCGTAAGATTTTGTTCCAATTTAATTATTGTAAATAATTCGGTTTTTTAAATTTTTGATTTAGTTAGTAAATATATGTTAGAATTCATTTTATGGTTATATTATATAAATCAAAAATGATTTTTCGATATTATTTTTATATCTTCGACGAATGTACCAATGTTTATTTTATGGATTATCTGCTAAAAAATTAAGTATTGACTCCTTATTGGATTTTTATTATATTTTTAATCTCATTTGGTTTAACGGATACTATTTTTGCAGAACCTGTAGATCTTGAAATTGATTGGATAATTGAAGGTCAGATTCCACCTACCCAATCTGAAATTAATACTGAATCTGATATTGAAAATGATTCAATAATTGAAGAACAAATTAATAATTTTCTTTTTCCTCAAAATAAAATTTCTGAGAATGTTGCAGAAGATTTCATTACTGGTAGTGGATACATGATTGCTGGTCGTGAGATAAGTATTGATTCTAAAGAAGGTCAATTACTTAATCAAATTTTAATTGAACAAAGGGAAATAAACAAAGATAATTTTTTTCATATGATAAAATATCTTGATCGATATTCTGATGGATATGTTGAACTTGCTGAAGCTCTTCTAGATCCTGTTAGACAACAAAATTATCAACAGAATGGGTTGGTACGAGACTATAATATTAATTCCAATTTAGAATATTTCTTAATTGAACGTGGATATGATTTAGATGATTTAGAATCTATTCCTAACAATGCCTTTTCTCCTACAAATTATGATGCAGTACGTATTGCTGCTGCAAATTCAGGTATTGATTCAATTGATCTTAGAGAGTTACTTCCTAACTATGTAAAACCGGATTCAAAAGTTTTACATGATGAAATGATTCGTAAATTATCTGAACAAACAGCAAGTGTATATGATTCAATTTTATCTAGTAAATTTGAAATTTCTGTTAAGCAAAGTCCTGATTTAACAAATACTATTACTGATAATTTATTTGATGACTTTCAATTTGTGAATACTAAATTTGAAAATACTCAACATGTAATTGATTCATTAGACAAATCTGAAATTTTCTTAGCAATTAATCCAACATATGAATATCCACTTTTAATTTTTATTTCAATAACTATAGTTATTGGATTAATTATTTTTGGTTATTTATTATATAAAAAATCTTTAGTCAAAGATTCGTTAAATCTTGTAACCGTACCTACATCAATTAATTATATAGAAAATACACATAATATGATCATCTCATCTAAAAAACTATTTAGAAACAATTCTCCCAAATATGCATTTGAAAAATTCAGTCAGGCAATTAGATATTATTATTCCCATAAATTACAAATTAATCTAGATTTAACAACTAGTGATATGATATTTGAACTTGAAAAATCTAACATCAGTAATTTTGATGATGTTAGAAAATGGCTTTTATTATGTGGTCAAGTTGAATTTGTAAGGCACAAATCTACACAAAAAGAATTCTTAAATGCATTAGATTCATTTTCAAAATCTATTTCTTAATTTTTCACTTTAATTGTACACGTTGAAAATGATTCATCGATTTTTGTATTTCCTAAGAATCTTTTTGTTTCGAATTCATTTATTTCCAATAAATTTACAGTATTTTTAAAAATAATGTTTCGTTCATAATCTAAAAATAAAATTTCTAAAATAATTTTATCTTTTTTAATTTGATTGTTATTGAATTGACCTGAAATTGTGATTAATCCAAATTCATCTTTATTGCATGCAAAATTTTGAATTCCATATTTTTTATCTTTCTCTATGTCTGGCAGTCTATTTTCAATGTGTTCTTTTTTGATATCTTTTTCAAGTTTTCTTTTATTTTCTTCCTTTTCTTTATTAGATTCTAAAATTTCAAATAATTGATAATCACTTTCTATTTCTTTCTTTTTTTCAATATTTTTCAATATTTCCTCTACTATTCTTGTTGTCATCTCGTCTTGATTTATTTGAAGTTTTTTTGAGTCTGTTTTTAATTTATTGTAACTAAAATGTTCTTGATATTTATCATAAATTACACTTTGTACTACATATTCATCAGTTATACAAAGTGTAACTGCTCCCTCTGTAGAATAATTAAACATACAATCTACCTCTTTACTTGGTGATCCTATCAAGTACGCATTCTCAAAAATTTCTTCTATGGTGGAGCTTGTTATTTCATCCCAATAATTTTCTAATTCATACATGTCATCATATTTGATGATTTCAATTTGAATTATAGGTATTTTGTATTTGTTATTTATTGGATCATACACTCTTGTTATGTCTCTAAGTACCGCAGTTGTTGTTTCAATGTCGACTTCTTCATCTAATGTAGATTGGGTATCCACATATTTCCAAATTGTTCTAAGTGTGATTTCTTCAAGTCTATTTTCTGTTGGTAATAATTTTATTAACTTATTTGATTTTTTTTTAATTTTTGGCTCTTCCTCTATTTTCTCTTCCTCTATTTTCTCTTCCTCTTCAACTTCTTTCTCTATAATTTTTCTTTTGTAGTTTTCAGCTGCTTTTAGTACTTCTTCCTCTCTTTTTTCTTTCTCATCTGCTTCTGCAAATACTATTTGTTGTAATGAAAATATAATTAAAAATGAAAAAATGAGAAATATTCCAAGTTTTTTCATAATGGTTTAATTATTTTTAAATATTAATATTAAATTGGTACAAATACCGAATGTACCATTTGTCTTTTATTACCCACTACTTGTTTTGAATTAAATGAATAAATTTCAAATAATTACATTTGTACTGTTAACTGGTTTTGTATTATCTGTACCTCTAGCCGCAATTAGTGCTAATGCTACTCCTGATAACCCTTGGACAAGTACATACAAAACACCTGGTGTAATAATGAAATTTTGTCAAAATGCTGCAACAACAATGCAAGATTGTGATGAGAAATATGATGGATATACTTGGACTGATAGAATTTATGTTTTAATTTATGCTAATGGATATAATTATGATTCCGGTAAAATTGATACAATAGGCAAAGATCAAGGAAGTGGAAATATCAAAGTAACCACAAGAGATTCTTCTTCTACTAATGTGATATTTTCAGAAACTGGTCCTGACACTGGAGTATTTTTGGGAGTAGTCAAAATGACTGGGCAAATGAGCCATGCTGTACATGTTGAAAATGGTGTTACTGTAAAAGCAATGGGAATGAACATGGATAATTATACTCCTGGTAGTTGTACTCAAATGCAAATAAACATGGGAATGTGTTCTGTTGGTATTGGAAATAGTTCACATGATTGGGCTGTGAAATTAAAAACAGACCTTCAAGATGGTGCAGTAACTGTTGCTTGGGAGGTCAATGAGGATATACATGTTGTAAAGAGTGCAACATGGGAATGGAGAATGGGAGAAATTGAATTTGACAAAGAACAATTTAGTATAGGCGAACCTATAACTTTCAAATTACATGATGCAGATTTATGGGTTCATCATGGAGACTTTCATACATACTACATACATGCTTGGTCTGACTCTGATGCTGCAGGAATTTATGTTCCTGTACAATTTACTGCTAATCATGATCACGGTGGTAGTTTAGGTGGTGGGGATACTAGTAATGTACAATTATCTGAACCTGCATCATCATCATTGATAAAATATACTCCTGATGGTGAATACAAATTATACTTTTGGTGGCAACCTGGTGGAGTTATTGGGGTTGACAAAGATTATTCTATTAATTTAATGGTACATGATGGACTTACTGATATTATGCAAAGTAAGCTAACTTATGGTATGGAAATCTGGTTAAATGGCGAATTAATTGAGAAAAGAACTGAAAAATTTGCTGGAGATGGACATGCAGTTGAACCAGTTCGTTTTGATCAGCGAGGAACTGCAAAAATTGTAATCACTAATATCTTTGATTCTGATGTTTCACAAGACTTTTCATTTCAAGTTGCCCCTGAAGCAATAGTCAAACAAGTAGTTGGTAAGCACTCTGCCTTTGCAGAGGGTAATATTCCTGAAGATTGGAAAGGTAGGATTCATGGACACTATGTCGATGAATTAGTTGGTTCATTTGATGTAACATTTTCCAATCATTCATTTGATAAAAATAGTCTCAGAGTAAGTGATGGTGATGGCATTTATGTTGAATATGAGGATAGAACATTGCCTGAAGATAATGAAGGATTACTTGGAGGTCCATATACTAGTGCTGATCAAATAGACATTAGAGCACACACATTCGTATTTGATCATCTGGTGGGAATGACTACTCCTTAATCCTAATTTAATTAATGTATTTTTAAAAAATGAATAATTTAAAATTATTTTCATTTTTATTTTTATTTATTTTTATTTTAAGTTCATTCAGTTCTGCATATGCACATGGATTAGGTACTGTTGAAAGTGATATTCAATTCTTTAATGATAATTATTTTAAAGTTAAAGTTCAAACTACTCCCGATGTTTTAACTGGCGATGAATCTGAAATTGGATTTAAAATTATGACAATTAATCATGATCAGAATAACATTGTATCAAATATTGAATATTTCATAAATATATTAGATCCTAAGACTGGCAAATCTATTTTATCCTTTAATGGATATTCTCCTGATAATTCATTTAATGCAAAAATTATTCCTTCGTCCCAGGTATCCATATCTGGTGATGAAGCAGAAAATGACTTTTGGATTGGCTCAAATTCAAATCCGTTGATAATTGAGGCTCCTTTGTTTACTCAAGGCGGATTGGTTCAGGTTAACATTGACATTTTGTCTATTAATTCAGAATCTATTCCTAGACCTCCATCATTTGAAACCTTGTTGACTATTGGAGAATACATCCCATTTGAAATAACTATTGATAAAAAATATGATTTGATGTTTGCAACTTATTTTGATAAAATAGATGAATTTCATTATGATTCAAAAAATAAAAAATTAATTGCTGACATGCCATTTAATTGGGATCCGAATTTTATTAAAAAAATTCCATATGTTCATGCTGAATATTATATTCCAAAATCTATGGGTGTTTTTAATAATCATGAAATATTGATGACTGTGAATGAAGTTTCTATTTTAGGAACTATTGATCGTTCTGGAGATGATGAAATTGTTGTTCATTTTTTAATACCTACAAAAAAATTATTAAAATTATATAATGAAATTCCTTCTGATACTAATGATAGAATAATTTTTGGACTAACTTCTGGAAAAATACGTGATGTGCAAAAGGATAATGCATCATTAGAATTAGGTGATAAAATGATTATATTGTCTTCTCAGGAAGATTGGAAATTTCATTTGACTTTAACTCCTGAAGGTAAAATAAACCCTAAAAATGAAATTAATATTAATTTAGAATTTCGTGATCCTATAACTAACATCATTATTCCTCAAATTACATATGATCTTGACATACTTCTTAATGGAAAAGAAATAGAATCATTTCGTAATTTAGAAACTCTTAGTGGTACAGATTCTGTTCCTGTAATTTTTGATAATACTGGATCTGTAATATTACAAATTTCAAATGTTAATAATTTTGATACGTCTGGCGAATTCTCATTTCAAGTTACTGAGCCTGCAACTGAAATTATTTTTGATAAAATCGTTGAAATTGCTCTAAATTCATCAATTCCTGGTTGTGAATTAAATGATTCATGTTATTCTCCATATACTCAAAAATTATCTGATGGCCAAATCATTTTATGGAAAAATAATGATTCAACTGCACATACAGTTACTTCTGGTAATCCGCAAGCCGGTAAATCTAATATTTTTGATAGTGGGATAATATCTCCACAAAATAATTTTTTACATAAATTTAATGATTTGGGTTCATTTTCATATTACTGTGAATTACATCCTTGGATGATTGGAATTATTTCTGTAAGTGATTCTGAAGTTCCTTCATGGATTAAAAATAATGCAGGTTGGTGGGCTGAAGGAACAATTGACGATGATTCATTCATCACTGGATTAGAATACTTGATTGAAAATGATATTTTAATTATTTTATCCCAAACTAATTCCTCTAATTTTATTGAAAATAAAATCCCTTCATGGATTAAAAATAATGCAGGTTGGTGGGCTGAAGGAACAATTGACGAAAATGATTTTCTAGTTGGAATTGAATGGTTAGTATCAAATGGAATCATTCATATCAAATAAATTCTAATCGTTACGTGAACAACCACATTTAACATAAACCACTTTGAATTCTCCACCTGTTTTGATGTTATGTGACATTGGTTTGTTACAATATTGACATTCTATTACACCATGATATTCTTCTACTGGAACCACTTCATATTCCCATGATTTTTTCTTACTATCCCAATATACTGAATTAATCTCAGTTGGTGTATCCATACTATAAAATTACTACAAATTTGTTTAATTAATTTTTTGAACGAATTGATTTCCAAATAAATGTCTAAAAATCATCAATTAACTCGTAAATAGGGCTATTTTATCAAGAAATTATGAGGGATATTTCAATTTCAGCAATTTTAGATTCCATGAATGGTGATACTGCATATGCAACTGATATGTGGGAAAATTGTGTTGATGAAAAACGAAAAAGATACACTAGAAGTAAATTTTCTGATGTTTTAGACAAGATGGAAGAATTTGGATATTTAAAAAAACATGGGTACAAAAGTGAATCCACCTATACAAAATTAAAATTTATTGATACTGCAGATCAAATTGGATTTATTAATAATATAATTTTTACAAATGAAACCAAAATAAAAAAAGCATTAGATAAATTAGACAGCAAGAAAATATTTATTGATATTTCTAAAGATCTAAACGCTCATAAATTTAACAAATATGCTTTAAAAGATTATGATTTATTTTTAGAATCTATTGTTAGTATGCTTGGTTTAATTTCCTCTATTTTATTTACTCTTCAAAATAATTCTAATCCTGAATTAAAAAAAGAATTAAAATCTTGTCTTAATCAAATTAAAGATTTTTTAGATGAATCCAATGAAATATTGATGCATTATCGAGGTTCAAATGAAAGAATTGTATTACAACGAATTCTTAACAATAAAATTCCACAACCTGGATTTTTAAAAATTTAAATTATATCTGAGTCTCTTGAAATAATATTTTTTATTGAATTGAATAGTGCACATTACAAAATAACACAATTCCATTTGCTAATGTTTTTGCTGATACACTGTGACCCTCTGCTAATCCTTTTCCACAAACATAACATTCAACTTTTGAAACAGAAGATTGAATTTTGTGCTCTATTTTTGCATCTTGCATCATTGTTCTGCTGTCCATTTTCATCATGATTGTACAGCGATCAACTATGCTATAAAGGTACCGTACTATACCGTAATTTGTAAAAATAAACAAAAATTGTTTCTATCTCAAATTAGGTCAATTATCACAATATCATGCCACAACATTGCCGATTATCTTTAAATATTAAACAGTGAAAATTTTGTTTATGGGTGGACACCTTTGGAAATGCACATGCAAAAGTAATACCTCTAGATTTATCTGAAAATCAATTTCAAATTTACAATAAAATATCTCGAAATTATTCTCATTCTTTTCTGTTTGAATCTCTATCTGGACCTGAGGTTTTAGCTGAAACATCTGTAATGGGATTTGATCCTAAAATTATTTTTAAAGGATATTCTGATAAAGTTGAAATTATTGAAAATGGCAATATTACAATAATTGAAACCAATGACCCATTTGTTGAATTAAAAAAATTACTTGGAAAATCAAATGATCAAAAATATAGATATCTTGGTGGCGCTGTTGGGGTTGTAAATTATGATTCAATTAGATTAGTTGAAAATATTTCTGAGGACAATAATTTGGTACAACCTATTATGGAATTTGGAATTTATGATGATGGGTTATTGTATGACAATGTTGATAAAAAATTATTTTATTTTTATCATGATGTAAATAGATTTGATAAATTGATAATGAGTGATGATTCTTTTGATGAATTTCATTCTAGTGAAGTAACTCCAAATATGGATAAAGAAAAATTTTCAAATATTGTTAACAAAGCAAAACAATACATTCATGATGGTGATATTTTTCAAGTAGTTTTATCTCGTAAATTTGAATTTGAAACTAGTGGTGATAATCTAACATTATACAAAACATTAAGAAAATTAAATCCTTCCCCCTACATGTATCATTTAAAACAAGATTCAAAAACAATTATTGGAGCATCTCCTGAAATGTTAGTAAGAATTACTGATGACAAAGTAGAAACTTTTCCAATTGCGGGAACTAGAAAGATTACCGATGATGAAGAAAAAAACAAAGCATTGTCTGATGAATTAATCCATGATGAAAAGGAATTAGCAGAACATACAATGCTTGTTGATTTAGGACGTAATGATATTGGACGTGTCTGTAAATATGGAACAGTCCATCCTGAATCTTTAATGCAAATTAAGCGATTTAGTCATGTTCAACATATTGTTAGTCATGTTGTTGGTAATTTGGACTCAAAAAATGACATGTTTGATGCATTTCAGGCAGTATTTCCTGCTGGAACTGTTTCAGGAGCTCCAAAAGTACGAGCAATGCAGATAATTGATGAGTTGGAAGCAGAAGAGAGGGGTCCATATGCTGGTGCAGTTGGATATTTTTCATATAATGGATGCTGTGATTTTGCAATTGCAATTAGAAGTATATTCATAGAAAATAACAAAGGATTTGTACAATCTGGTGCAGGAATTGTTTCAGATTCTATTGCAGAAAATGAATTTAAAGAAACAGAACACAAAGCAGGTGCAATGCTTCAAGCATTAAAGGAGGCATCGGATTGAAATTTTTAATTATAGATAATTATGATTCATTTGTTTACAATATAGCACAATATCTTGGTGAGTTGGGAGTTGAGTGTGATGTAATTAGAAATGATAAAATTACAATTTCACAAATTAAAGAAAAAAATTATGCTGGAATAATTATTTCCCCTGGTCCTGGTACTCCAGAAGATAAAAAATATTTTGGAATTTGTAGTGATGTGATTAAAGATATTGGTCCAACAACTCCTATTTTGGGTGTGTGTCTTGGACATCAGGGTATAATTGCTGCATTTGGTGGTAAAGTAACTAATGCTGGATGTGTAAGACATGGGAAAACTAGTCCAGTTAATCACACTGATTCTGAATTATTCCAAGATGTAAAAAATCCTTTTAGAGCCACTCGTTATCATAGTTTAGTTGGAGATAAAACAATAATTCCTGATGTTCTAGAGATAATAGCTACTGCAAATGATGATGGTGAAATTATGGCAATTAAACATAAAGAATTTTTAATTCAAGGTGTACAATTTCATCCTGAATCAATTATGACTGAAGATGGGAAAAAAATTCTTGGTAATTTTATCAGACAGGTTGAAGAACAATGATTTCAGAATATATTTCCAAATTAGAACAAAAAATTGATCTAACGTATGATCAGATGAATGAAATCATGTCTGAAGTATTATCTGGTAAAACAAATGATGATCAAAATATGAGTATTTTATCTAATTTATCCAAAAAAGGTGAAACTGATGATGAATTACTTGGCATGCTGGACAAAATGCAAGAATTATCTCTAAAAATTACGCCTAAAAATCAAGGAACTATCATTGATATGTGCGGTACTGGCGGTGACAAGTTACAAACTTTCAATATTTCTACTACTGCATCTTTTGTAGTTGCAGCTGCTGGAGGTATTGTTGCAAAACATGGTAATAGATCAAGCTCTGGAATTTCTGGAAGTGCCGATATTTTTGAATACTTTGGTTATGATCTAAATGCTGAACCTTCTACTGTTGCAAATGTTTTGGAAATTCACAGAATTTGTTTTATGTTTGCACAAAAATTTCATCCTGCAATGAAAAATGTTTCTTCAGCTAGAAAACAATTGGCAAGTAGAACTGCATTTAATTTACTTGGACCCCTATCAAATCCAGCCAATGTAAAAAATCAATTAATTGGTGTTTTTTCAAATGAATTTCTTACTAGATTACCTCAAATTCTTAAAAGAAAAGGAGTAGAAAATATAATGACTGTTCGTTCTAATGATGGAATGGATGAATTTTCTACTAGTTCAACAAATAGTGTTTGTATTTTAAAAAATAATGTCATTTCTGTAAATTCAATTGATCCTGAATTTCTTGGTTTACATAAATCATCACTTCATGATATTCAAATTGAAACTAAACAAAATGCAATTGAGTCTTTTGTTGGAGTCTTAAACAACACTGCTAATTCATCTATGATTGAAACTACTGCATTAAATGCAGCTGGGGGATTACTAGTTGGAAATATTGTAAATAGTTTTGAAGAGGGTGTTGAACTTGCATTAAATACAATTAATGATGGTAAGGCGATGAATTTATTGGAGAAATTTGTGGCTAATACTGGAGATATTGAAAAATTAAAGGAGATAACTGATGGCTGAAAATATTTTAAAAAAATTAGTAAATAATTCTCAAATTGCAATTGATGATGGAGTTTATGATGTTGATGTAAATCTAAAAAAATCTGATCAAGATTTCAAACAAATTATTGCATCCAATCCACATGCAACATTACTTACTGAAGTAAAATTTTCATCCCCATCTTTAGGTAAAATTAGAACTATTGATGATCCTAGTAGTATTGCAAAGCAAATGATTGAAGGCGGTTCAAAGGCATTATCTGTTTTAACTCAACCGCATTTGTTTAATGGTTCTCCAGAGTATTTTATTAAAGTAAGACAGGCAGTTGATGTTCCATTATTAATGAAGGATATCATGATTGATAAAATCCAAATTGACACTGCAAAAAAAATTGGTGCTGACTATATGTTGGTGATTCAATCTCTGTTTGATCAAAAATTTCTTAGTGATATTGACGAATTCATTGATTATGGACATAAGCAAGGATTGAATGTTTTACTTGAGGTTCACACTAAAGAAGAATTTCAAAATGCATTAAAGACTGAAGCTGATATTATTGGAATTAATAATAGAAATTTGGATACACTAGATATTGATCTTAAGACAACTGAATTAGTTTTATCTGGTTATGATAATTCTCGTATAATTTTATCTGAAAGTGGTATTAATACTTCAGAAGATATTCAATATTTAAAAAAGTGTGGAGCTGATGCTTTTTTGATAGGTTCAAGTATAATGAAAAGTGATAATATTGTAGAACAAGTAAGGAAATTGGTGAACTCATATTGAAATATCCTAAAAATGGTAAATTTGGAGAATTTGGTGGGCAATTTATTCCTGAAACTCTTGTGCCTGCAATTGAGGAATTAGAAGAGAATTATTTAAAATTCAAAAATGACAAAAAATTCAAACAAGAATTAGACTACTATCTTAAAGTGTATGCTGGAAGACCAACTCCATTATACTATGCAAAGAATCTATCTGAAAAATTAGGTGGCGCTAAAATCTATCTTAAAAGAGAAGATCTATTGCATGGGGGTGCTCATAAAATTAACAATACTTTAGGTCAAGCACTTTTGGCAAAAAAAATGAACAAGAAAAGAATTATTGCAGAAACAGGTGCAGGGCAACATGGCGTTGCAACTGCAATGGCATGTGCTGCATTAGGATTAAAATCTGAAGTCTATATGGGATACAAAGATACTATCAGACAAAAACAAAATGTCTATCGTATGAATATGTTGGGTTCTAAAGTTCACCCAGTAAAATCTGGCTCTAAGACACTAAAAGATGCAATTAATGAAGCAATAAGAGATTGGATTACAAATGTAGAAAATACATACTATTTGTTAGGTTCTGCAGTTGGTCCTCACCCTTATCCTGTTATGGTTAGAGATTTTCAAAGTGTAATTGGAAATGAAATTAAATCACAAATGAAAAAAATTAACAATAAGGATCCTGATGTTGTAATTGCATGTGTTGGTGGCGGTTCTAATGCTATTGGTACATTTTATCCTCTAGTTGATACCAATGCTGAAATAATTGGAGTTGAAGCTGCAGGGAAAGGATTAAAATCAAAATTACATTCAGCTACATTATCTGCAGGAAGTAAGGGTGTACTCCATGGTATGATGACATACCTACTTCAAGATAGTGAAGGTCAAATTACTGAAACACATAGTATTTCTGCAGGACTTGATTATCCTGGTGTTGGACCTGAACATGCTTATTATAAAGACACTAAACGAGTAAAATATCATTCATCCACTGACAAGGAAGTCTTAGATGCATTTTTGACTCTTACTAGAACTGAAGGCATTATTCCTGCGTTAGAATCTGCTCATGCTATTTCTGAAGCAATGAAAGTTGCAAAAAAAGGCAAAGCATCAGAATCCATAGTTGTAACTCTTTCAGGTAGAGGAGACAAGGATGTTGAAGAAGTTCAAAAATATTTGGATGCTAATATTAAATAAATAATAATTTAAAACTGGTCAATTTTGATTAGTTTTAACATAAGTCTAGGAACAAATTATAATTTAGATAACTCTTCTGGATCTATTTTTGAAGGAGAGTAGATTTCCAACCATTTTTGAAATGATTCTTCATCTAGTTCTTCCTTTTTTTTAAAATATTCTTCTAATACTTCTTTGACAATATCTTCGACTTTACCATCCAGTTTTTCAATGACTTCTTCTCCTTCTTCTTTCATTGATCATTATGGTTTTACAATCATATAATGATGATCTATTTTGTTAAATCAAGTTCTCTACTTGATAATTTAGGCCTAGACCAAGCTAAAACTTACCAATAGGGGTCAATTTTTAATTTTGAATATTTTTTACTATTTACTTGATTGATTGAGCAAACTCTTCAAGTTTTTGTTTCTTTTCTTCTGGTGATGCTGTTAGTAGTCCTTTCCATTTATCTTTCATTTCTGCTTTCTGTTCATCTTTTTGTTCCTCAGACATTGTGTCCCATTGTAATTTCATTTGCATAAAGTGAACAATCATTGCAGCCTTATCTGGAATTGATAAAGATTTCCAGGCTTCTCCCATTTCTTTAAATTGTTTTTTCTTTTCAGCAATTTGCTCTGGAGTCATGTCTTTGTAATAGTCTCTCATTTTTTTATCGTGCTTGCTATCTTTTGTGTTTTCACTATGCTTTTTCTTTTTATTTTCAGCAAAAGATTTTGCATCTGTAACATAAAGTACATCTCCGGTACCTGCATCAACTAGAACTTTGCTGTATTCATGATTGTCATTTGTCATAACTACTTTGTAAACTAGATATCCATTAATTGGTGAAAGTTTTGCATACATGCTTTTGCTATCTTCTACGTTATTTTCAGCAATAGTCATTGCATCCACTAGTGTAATTTGAGAAAGTTCTGAGTAATCTTGGTTATTTTCAATTGGAATACTTCCTTCAATACTTGGATATTTTGTTTTATCCCAATCTGCAAATACGGGCGAAATTCCTAAGGTAGTAGCTAATGTCACAATTGCCAATATTGCAATAATATTTTTTGAAACCAATTTGATCAATTTCAATTTTAGCAATATAAAAGATAACCGTATAAATTATTCTAGTATGGCAAAATAATTGTCTGATTTATTCAGTATTTTTTATGATTTTTTTTACCACTAGTTTATTTTGTATGTAGTTTATAATTTTAAAAAATTCTAGTTTTACTTTTTTAGTAATGCTTCTTCTGGTGTTTTCTGATTATTTGATTCCCAATGCCAATTGTGATGTTTTTTCCAATGTGTTTCTAATTCTTCAGTTGTTGGTTCTTTGCCCAGAGGACTACCGCATAATTTACACTGTTTCATTTTCTTTCTCTTCTACTTTTTTCTTTTTTGATTTAATTAATGGGTGGCATTGATCTGGAAAATTATCTTCATCCATTATGTTTATTCCTTTTTATGATAAATTAAGAGTTTTGCATTTTAGTTATTTTTCTTTTTATTTGATTTTGATGATAATTTTTTCTTATTTTTGTACTTTTCTCTATTTCTAATTCTTTCTAATTCCATTATCTGAAATGTTTTTTCATTTTCACATAATTTCATATCTCCTGTATTTTGATCATGTGTTGATTCTATGTTCCCATTGAATAATAATTCTCCAACTATTTCCCATGCTTTAGATTCTGAAATTTCAAATTTATAATTAATTGTAGATACTTTTGTAAAATATCCATTTTTTGAATTTCTTAAAACAAATTGTTCTATTTTTTGTTCTATTGTTAAAGATGGACCTGTATTCCGAAATTTTCTAAATGGTTTTCTTTCAGACATATTTCGTTCTTTATTTTCTTGTATTTTATCTAATCCTTTGCATTAATTGTATCTGGATCATTATTTCCTGGCAAATACATATCTCCTAATTGGTCTTTCATTTTTTCATCAAATTCTTCTTGTAATCTTGTGAGATACATTTCTGCCTCTGTTTCATCATCTGGAATTCCTGTATCTGTATCATAATTGAACCCCGTTGCTAAATGGTAAAATTCTTCAAAAAATTCTTTGCAATCAATTACATCTGCATTTCTATCTATGGATACCACTAAACAATTCTTATCTATTCTGAGGTTGAGGCAAACTTCCTCCTCAATCATAGTATCCACAATTGTTGCCATTAGATATGGGATAAATTTTTCATCTAACTGTTTTTCTCCTTTACTTGTTATCCATAATTCTTCATTATCCAATAAATTATCAAATGTTCTAACTGTTACATCCCTGATATCTGAATCCAAATGGGTTGATTTTGATTTCCATGAATTTTCATTATATTCTCCTGGTTTTACATACAGCATATCAAATGTTAAATTTTCATTAATTTCTTCAAATTCCCATACTTGCTTATTTGTCCACATTGGTGAAAATTCATTAATTATTTTTCTTGTATTTTGATTCAACGTAACTCCTCTTATCTTCTATTGTTTAATCTTATCTTGAACTATTAATTCCTGATTTTAAAAATTCTAATGTACATTCTGCTAATTCTTTATCTGTGTGTTTTTTAATTTCATGTTTACAATTTGGACATATGCCTTCTTGCTCTTCTCCTAACTCCTCTCCCACTTGTTTCATACAACATTCCATTAATTCTGCTGTTGAATGTGACTCCATAGATAACTTACATGTTGGGCATTCAGTCATTTTCTAATTTTTAATTTATTTCATACCCATAAATAATATTTGATTTAACCTAAAATGATGATAAATATAAAAAAATTTCAAAATAAACTGTCATGTGTTTGTAAAAATATTGTACTTTTTGAAATTATTCCTGAAATTGAATGTGACTGGGGGTTTCATACTGTTATTCAATGTCCCAAGTGTAAAGAATTATTTTCCATTGATAAAAAATGCCCTGCATTTCAAACTATTGAAATATTGTTAAATGAAAATATTAAATTATACACTGATGAGGAACGATTTTCTTATTTGGCAAAATCTCACCCTTGATAAAATTTTTAGTGTTAAGTAAATAGCACTATAAATCCTATGGCTGATGCAACCAAGGAAATGCCCATACACACATAAAATTTCATAAATTTTACACTCATATGATATAGTCAAAACATCTAAAATTAATAGTTTAGAATTTTGAAAACAGGCAAATTTGATACATTTGTGCATCGACTCTTTGGGAGTTACGGTAAATGATCAAATAGGTTACCTTCCTGCTTCCAATTTTCTATTAATTTAGATTTTAAAAAATTCTTAAAATAAAACATGTCTATTAATTCATCAAAATAGGTGAAAAAAATTATTCTTTTTTGATTATTTTTAAAATTGAGCCTAATATCTAATTCCATTTAATTCTCTACTTTATTCCCAATAATTTTATTCTCTATTAAAAATACTTACAATTATGAGTGAAAATGATGTTGTAACATGGTCTCAAAATTATTGTTTAAAATGGTCAGATTTTAAAGCTGAATCAAATCCTGCAATTTATGAGGATTCTCATAGTTTCATTAAATATGGATTTACTTGGGTAGTTAACTCTGATAAATTAAATGAAAATATTGTTTTTTTAATTGATCAAATAAAAACTTCGGTTGAATTTCATCCATTATTATCATGGGTTAGAAAATCTGAACTTGATGATACTTTATTAAATCATGAGCAGGGTCACTTTGATTTAGCTGAATTACTTCGTAGAGATTATGATGAAATATTAAAAAATAAATTTTATGAAAAAGTTTTTCCTACACGGGGTCAAAACGATGCACAACGAAAACAATTTGCAAAAGAAGATTCAGGTAAAATGATTTCTCTTGAAATTGATAAACTAAGTGAAATTTTAAGAAAAAAAACGTGAAGATTATGATGGAGAGACAGAATATGGTCATAATGTCCCCAATCAAACTAAATATACTGAGATTTTTAAAAAACTTAAATTATAATTTATAAAATAAATCTAAAATTTTTTAATTAGTAATTACTAATAATTTTATTTTCTGGAATTGAATTGATATAATTTACTAAACTCCTATAATATTTTAAATGAAAATCAATGTCTTTGATCTCTGTTTGTTTTAATTCTTCTAACTCTGGACCAAAATCTCTTTTATCTGTTTGAATATGATTTAATGTTTTTTCATTAACTTCAATCATGTGAAATAAACTGTGTAACACTTCTCCTTTTTGAAGTGTTTTATTACAAGATTTTTGTAATAATAATTCAACCCAATCCATGAATATTTTTATAAAATTATTATATCTCTTCTAAACTTGATTAATTCCAACTTCAACTCTATTTTTTTTTAGTTAGTTTATGAGCCTATTTTTTATTTAGTTTTTTTTGTCTGTCTGCAATTTCTTTATTTCTTTCAATATCTGAATGAATTTCAACATGTTGGAATAGGTCCTCTTTTGAATCAAATATTTGTTCACAGTAGTAACATTGATGCATTATCTAATTATGACATTATTGCTTTTATCACTTTCATTTTGTTTTATAAAGAAATTTAATTTATTTTTCTATTTTTAGTTTATTTTGATAAAAAATAATATTTTTTTAATATTTATTCTATTATTTTAGAATAAGTTTTTGTTTGTATTGATCAATTTATTTTAGTTTTATTTTTAATTATTTTTTATGATGTTTTAATTTCAATTTCAGAATTACATGATGGATATTTTCCTGTTTCATTTTTGAATTGTTTTATTAATTCTATTTGCTCTTGTTTTTGATTATTTGTAAAAACTCTTTGATATGTTGAAGTTTTTTGCATACATTCGTTTCCTTCAAATTCTGTGTCTACATATTTTGTAAATGTAGTTTCCAGATTATTTGTCTCTCCAATAAATATTGGTTCTTTATTTCTGTTGTATAATACATAAACTCCTGGAATTGCTTTTACAAATTTAGCACTTTCTAACCAAACTCTCATCTTATCATCAAGTAGTTCCATAATGAGTATCAATTTGACTAGATATTAAACGATATTAGAAAATCTTGTATATCACAAGAACCTTCATGCTTTTAATACCTACAACAGAGATGATCAATCCTGCCTCTTTTAGAAAAATTTCCCGATCATTTTAGTCCTCGTCAAATTCAAAAAAATATTATCAATGAAATTGAAGAAAAATTAAAATCTGGATATAAGAAAATAATTATTTGTGCTCCTACTGGAGTTGGAAAATCATTAGTTGGTGCCACTGTTTCAAATTACTTTGATAGTTCTTTTACTGTAACTGCCTCAAAACATCTACAAGATCAATATATCAAAGATATTCCATTTTTAAAACCTGTTAAAGGCAAACAAAATTTTCCATGTTTAAAATTAATGTCTGCTGAAAAAATTGAGAATGATCAAAGAGCTATGAAGGAGGGATTAACTTGTGATAAAGGTCAATGTCAAGAAAGGGTCAATAAAAATGGGAAAGAAATAGTAAAAATTTGTGATTTTAAGCCTACAATTAAGCAAGTTGAGGATAATGTACAAGATTCCTTATCTTGTCATTATTATTTACAAAAATATGATGCGCTAGTTTCAAAGCATTCGTTGTGGAATTACCATGCATTTTTTACAATAATGAAATATAACAAAAAATTATTTGCTGATTATCTTGATAGAAAAGTTACTGTATTTGATGAAGCTCATAAAATTGAGGATCAAATAATACAATTTATTGGATTTGATATTTTTGCTGGGCAGGTTGATGAATGTAATCTGAATCCCGATAGATACAATTTTACCGATTTAGATTCAATGATTCAACTTACTGATGACATTGCATTTTCCTATGCAAAAAAAATTAAAGATATCAAAGAAAGCCCTGTATTTCAAAATAATCCTGATTTTGAATTAATTACAGGATTAGAAAGACGATATGATAGGGCTGCTCAGGCAAAAATTGACATTATTGCAGATAAAGATAATTTCATTGTCAATGATCCTGTTAAAGACATCAATGGTAATTTTAGAACTATTTCTGTAAAACCTATTGATGTTTCAAAATTTGCACATGAATTTTTTGATACAGAATATCAAATATTCATGTCTGCAACAATTGATAAATCTAGTTTTTGTGAAAATATGGGTTTAGAAAAAGAGGATGTTGCATTTGTTGATACTAAAAAATCCCCTTTTCCAATGGAACACCGTAAAATTGATCTTCTAAATGTTCGAAGATTGAGTTATGGTTCCACTGAAGAAGATGAATTAGAAGTAATAAAAACAATGGATAGAATTTTAGATGAGCATTCTGATGAACGTGGATTAATTTTAACTTCTTCTATTCCAAGATGTCATAAAATTATTCGATATTTATCTCCCAAAAACACTAAACGAATTAGACTTTGTCATAGTAAAAACAAAGACGATAAAACACAAGATGAAGTAATTTCTGAACATTCCTCTGATCCTACGAGTGTCTTACTTTCATCATCTTTGTGGGAAGGAGTTGATTTGAAGGATGATCTATCTAGATTTCAAATTATTGCAAAAGTACCATACCCAAATTATACTGAAAAACGAACAAAGGCAAAAATGAATAAATTTCCTCTATGGTATACTTCTCAAACCTTGACTAAATTATTACAGGGATTCGGACGTTCAATTAGAAGTGATGATGATTGGGCACAAACATATGTTCTTGATACTGCTGTAAATAATGTATTTTTTAAAGCCCAACAAATGATTCCTAAGGCTTACTATGATGTTTTAGGTATGGATGAACTGTAGATATTTTTTTAAAAAAAATTTTTGATTTTAATTATTTAATTTACATAAATTAATTCATCTTAATTATTCTGCACAGTAATTGTAAATGGAGTAATTAATCCAAAATTTCTTGTAAATGTGGGTATTCTTCTATCCAAAATTTCTGATTTACGCATTCCCATTCCCATAATACAAATGGCTCATTGTCTAATTCCAAATTATTTTCATTTAATATTTGAATTTCATTTTTGATATTTTGAATTTCTGATTGTTGATCAGATAGATATTGTAAACGATGTTCTACCTCAAATATTCTTTCTTCTATAACAACTTCAAAATATGATTGAGGTCTTGACTCCATTGCACCTGCACATGTATATTCTATTATTTCGTTATATTGCAATTGTAATTCATCCATTCTCAGATTTGCATCAAATTTGACAACTTCATCTAAATCTATAATTTCTTCCTCATCTAGTATTGCTATTTCCTCATCTGTTGGATTTTCAGTTTCTTCTATTTTATCATCAAAAATTACTGCAAAAACAACTCCAATACAGCTAATTATCGTTAATCCTAGGAGGGTATTTTTCTTCATTAAACGTTTTAATCTATTTGCCAACTTAAGGCTTTTCTAAACCTCTGTAATGATTTGATTATTTTTATGAATTAGCAGATGTGATTGCACCATGTGCAGCTGAACCTACAAGTGTTGCATATTTTGCAAGAGCACCTGTTTTATAATTTGGTTCGGGTTTACTCCATTGGTTTCTTCTATTTTGTAATTCTTCTTCAGATACATAAAGATCAATAATGTTAGTTTCAGTATCAATTGTAATTTTATCTCCATTTTTGACTAATCCAATTGGACCGCCAACATATGCTTCTGGTGCAACATGTCCTACCATGAATCCCCTTGTGCCTCCAGAAAATCTACCATCTGTTACCATTGCCACTTTTTTTCCTAATCCTTGTCCTACTAATGCAGCAGTAGTTGCTAACATCTCCCTCATTCCAGGCCCTCCTTTTGGTCCTTCATATCTAATTACAACTACATCTCCTTCATCGATTTCACCTTTTGATACTGCATCAAATGCATATTCTTCTCTATCGTAAACTTTTGCACTTCCAGTAAATTTTGTCATATCTACACCAGCTGTTTTAATTACAGCTCCTTCTGGTGCTAGACTTCCTTTTAGAACAACTGCAGTGCCAACTTCATGTAGGGGATTTTCAATTGATCTAACAATATGCTGTTCTGTAGCTGGTAATTTTATTGAGTTGAGGTTTTCTTTTATTGTTTTTCCAGTAACTGTTATGCAATTTTCATTGAGTAACCCTTTTTCCAGTAATTTTTTTAATACAAATGGGATGCCTCCAATTTTATCTAATGAATTCATTACATAATTTCCACCTGGCTTCATATCTGCTAAATGGGGGGTTTTCTTCCTAATTCTTTCAAAATCATCATATGTTAAATCAATATTTACTTCATTTGCAAGTGCAAGTAAATGTAATATGCCGTTAGTTGAACCTCCAACAGAGTTTAACATCATGATTGCATTTTCAAATGCTTCAAAAGTTAAGATTTCTTTAGGTCGGATATTCATTTCTAAAAGTTTAGCACATGCAATACCTGAATCATATACCATTTTATTTCGTCTTTCATCTTCTGCTGGTGGACTTGCACTTCCAGGTAATGCTAAGCCTATTGCTTCTGAAATTGAAGCCATTGTATTTGCAGTAAACATTCCTCCACATGATCCTGCATTTGGACATGCTACATTTTCAATATTTTTTAAATCCTCTAGTGATAATTTCCCTGCATCGTAAGCGCCTACTGCTTCATAGACATCTACAACTGTGAGTTCTTTCCCATCTAACATTCCTGGCATAATTGTTCCACCGTAAACAAACACTGATGGAATGTTTAATCTTGCCATTGCCATCATTGTTCCAGGTAAGCTTTTATCACATCCTGCAATTCCTACCAATGCATCGTATTGATGTGCTCTAACCATTAATTCAATTGAATCTGCAATTACTTCTCTAGATATTAGAGATGATTTCATACCTTCATGCCCCATGGCTATTCCATCACTAACTGCAATCGTTGAAAATTCTCTAGGAGTTGCACCTCCATCTGTTACTCCTTTTTTAGCTTCTAAAGCTAATTGGGGTAGATGGATGTTACAAGGTGTTGCCTCATTACCTGTATGACACACACCTATGAATTGTTTAGATAAATCATTATCATTTAATCCCATAGCCTTGTACATGGCTCTATGAGGTGATCTAGCAGTACCTTCTACAACATTTCTACTAGATATTTCCATAATAGATAATTTTCAAATTAGTATAATTTAGACTTTACAGATGAGTATGAGTGTTGATTGTTCAAACAGAATTAGAAATGATTTAACAAATCCAAAAATAAAAAAACAAGCCTAAAATCAAAATACTATAAGTGCTCTATTTACTCACAGTATTTGTAATTTTTAGGAGTGTTTTGTATCCAATCAATTGTGATTGTATTGCAAAAAATTGAGGAAACATGACAATTTTTTGCATTTCTCTATTGATTCCAAGCATGAATTGTGTATCATAAACTACGATCTAATGTAGATCGTTAATTTTGTTTGATTCTTTACATATTTCATATCGATCTGAAATGGTTAGAAATTATTCTAAATTTTCATTATCTAATTGAAAAATGTTCTTCTGTTGATTTTTTCTTTTGATTTTATCCATATTTTTTCTTATATCATAACCCTTAAGTTGAAATAAAATTTAGCTGTTTTATGTTGTTTACAATTTATAAATTGAAATGTGATAATGGTCATGCTACAAATGCTGTTGTATTAGAGGGAGATACTCTTGAAGAAACATTGAAAAAATTTACGCTTAGAAGTAAGTGTAAGAGTTGCTGTTTACCTTTACACAAATCTTGATTTTTTTAAAATAACTCTTAATTAAAAATTAAGAACGTCAAAAGATAGATAATTTTCATTTGAAATTTCTGTGGTGTGCTAAAGTCCAACCAATTACCTATCTGAGGTTCTCATGACATAATATTTGATAAATAATAAAAATTGTTTGTACATTAAAATTAACATTTGTTTGTTTTTTTCTTATTATTCTAATTATAATTAAGAAACTAATTCATCATAGTTATTTTCAATAATTTATTCATAAAATGGGTGGATGATGATATAATTTACAATGATATTCTTAATTTAGAAAAGGATATTCTGCATATTGAAGAAACATTAGTTGAATTTCTTAACTTAAAATATGAAGAAGGAATTAAAAAATCACTTCATCAATTAGAATCAAATTTAAGATATTTGAGTATCCTTGCTAATGGTGCTCCTATAAATAAAAATGAGGATAGAAAAATTATGGATTTTTTAAGAACACATTATGATTATTTACAAAAATTATCTGTACCTGCATGATTTAAGATACTAGTTTCAAATAATCTCCCTTCAGTTTAAATTGAAAATATATCGTGAAAAAATATGGAAGAAAAATCAAAAATCGAACAAAAAGCTCTTGAATGCCCTGTTTGTAAAAGTAACAAAGCAATGATTGCAGGTGAGAATGTTAAACTTGGTGGAAAATTTGAAGATAAGGAATTTTTAACAACTGAATTAACTGTTTTAAAATGTACCAAATGTGGGTATTACATGTTCTTTGATAAAATGGCTCAGTTTACTACAAAAGATAAATCTTAAGAATTTATTTTCTGATTTCTTGATTATCTAATTGGTTTAAATATTCTTGAATTTGTTCATTTGTTTCTCCACCAAATGTGATTAAGATTTTATCATCTTCAACAATTTCATATTCTCTGATGTCCGAGACTGATTCACCATTGATAAAATATTTTAAAGAATATTCATCATTTGTACAGAATTGTTTTCCATCTGGGAATATGTAACATTGATCATCAAGTCCTATTGATAGTGAATTGAATAGGTATTCTAATTCAACACCTGTCGCATGTTTGTGAATTGTTGACCCATCTCGGGATTCAAAATGTATCCAAGGGGATTTTATCTGATAAGCTGGTGCTGAGAAATCAAATTCATCGCCAAATATTTTTACTAAAATTCCTGCATGTGAGTGTTCACTTCCCAATGCACCTGCATTTTCTGGTCCTCCTGGAGCTTCAACTGTCATTGTTAAAAACAAATATCCTGCATATCCTACAATTACTGCAATTACTGCTAGTACACCTATTGCAATTAGAGTTTGTTTCCTTTTCTCAGCTGAGTGTTTTGTGGCATAACTGTCACGTTTAATTTCACGCTCTTTTCTATCTTTTCGACCCATGAACGTTCAAACTCTGAAATTACCCCTATTAAAGATATAATACAAACAATAAATAAAATTGAGAAATATGCTTCAATATGACTTGTATTTTTTGTGATATATTAGATGGAAACCGTGAAGCCCATATGATATATGAGGATGAAGATCATGTTGCCTTTTTAGACAAATATCCAATTGATGATGGACATACTTTGGTAATTCCAAGAACACATCACGAAAGAATCACTGATATGGATTCAGATAATGTTGGAAAAATCTTTTCGCTAGTACCTAAAATTGCAAAAGCTGTATTGATAGGATCCGGTGCAGATGCGTTTAGTTTAGCACAAAATAATGGCAAAGCGGCCAAACAAATTATTCCTCATGTCCACATCCACATTATTCCTAGATATAATAATAAAGGAACAGTATGGACAAAACGTCAAATTCCTAGTGATGATGTATTATCTGAATTAGCAGCAAAAATTAGATCTGCTCTTATTTAGTATGACCTGGATTATATCTCAAAATTGCACCAATTTTTCCCAGACTTGCAAGCATGTTTCCGTGTTCTGCACTACCCGAAATAACTTCTAACTGGGATCCTGCTTTTGCAGCAATAATTTGTAAATAATCTACAATATCTTGTTCATTAACTTCCATATCCATGGCTTTACATTCTGGACAAGGATTGTTTTTGTATTCTGTTTTTTTTGGAATTACAAGTGGTCTTTCTACAATATCTTCTTGAATGTGCTTACAGCGTCTACATGCAGCTTCTACTCTGTGTAAATTTGTATTATCTGTAATGAGTAATGTTTTAACAACATTATTTTTTAAAAATTCTATTACTTCTTGTAATCCATATGCTCCCTTCCCTGTATTTGTATTAATTTCTCTAAACAAATCTTCAATCATTTTTTTCTCTTCAACTAATCTAAAACTTCCTAAGATGTCGGCTGATTTTGCAAATGCTTCTCGAATGCCTTCAGAACCTGAATAACTAGCATCAATTGTATTGATAATGTTATTTTGTAATCTATACTCTAAATAATTTCCATTAATGAAATCTTCTTTGGTTGGGCCTGGACCTGATATTATTAGTCCCTTTACAGGATAAATATCGATAAAATATTCTCTAGTTGTTTGAGCTACTCTGTTGTAAAAATAACTTAATTCCATTTCTCTTAATTTTTGGAATCTTTTTGCAGATTGCCCACCTTGTCTATGTTTTCCTGCAACTCCTGAACCTGTTTGAGATAAAACTTCAATTTTATCCCCATGAAGTAAACCCCATCCTGCATCTTTGGCATCTATTGCTAAAAATCCAATTAAATTGTCATCTTTTAGCATATCTTTTAGAATGTCAACATGGAAATGATCATCACATCGATATAGATATTGATTCAAATCTTTTGGAGGTTCAATTTCCCATGCAGTAACAACTTCGCTTCCTAAGGGACCTCCCTCTTCTTGCGGTAATGCTCCACAAAAAATAACCAGTCCTTTTTCTGGTGTTTTTTTGTACATTTTTAATTTTTGAACAACTTTGCCTAGAGAATCAACAACATGTGATCTTGTCAAATCTGACTTTATGTTATCTGCTGTTCCTTGTTCTTGTTGAAGTGAACCAATAATCTCATGAAGTTGTTTTCCTTTTGGAATATACACTGTAATTAGTTCAGTACCCCTGCCAGTTTTTTTGGATAACTCTTCTAATGTTTTTCTGATTTTATAGAGTTTAACTGAATCCTGTTTTTCTATATTGATCTTAACCATTCATTGATTGTCTTTATCATCGGATATTAATCCATATTGATTCAATTTTTAGTCTTCAAATTAGAATTCATCGAAAGTTTTTAAAAATACTTCTAATGGTTGATTTCCACGAATTTTAATCATTTTTTGTTCATCGAATATTAAAAAAGATGGAGTTGCATCAATTCCAATTTCTTTTCCAAATTCATAAAGTAAATCTACTTTATTTTCATATTTATGATCATCTAAACATTTGTTAAATTTTTTTAAATCTAGATCAACTGTTTCAGCAAATTTATCTAGTGATTCCCTTGTAATCCAACCTGTTCTTTCTCCTCCCCAATTCTTGAAAAGTTCGTCATGATATTTCCAATATTTCTTTTGATCCTGTGCACAATAAGATGCCTCAGCAGCTAATTTTGAATCCAACCCATTTAAGGGAAAATCTTTAAAAATTATTTTTACTTTTCCAGTTTTAATGAAATCTTCATTGATTATGTCTAGTGTATTTTGATGGAATTTGTAGCAAAATGTACATTGATAATCTCCCCATTCTACGATTGTAATTGGTGCATTGATATTGCCCATAAATGGTGATCCATTTTCAATTAGTTTTGTTGATGTTAATTTTTCTGAATTATTTGAATTAACTCCATATTCGCTAAGAACTCCTCCTACCAAAACTCCGATCATAATTGGTATTGTTAAATAGTATAATTTCATAATTTTTATTTCATTTCTAATTCTAAATATCTTCGTTAATTTTTATTTCTAAAATTTTAACTTTCAGTTTATAAATTATTTTGCTAACTCACATACCGATCAAAATAACAATTTCGAATTAATTTTTAAAATAACGTTATCAAAGAACATAAATACATTCAACAAAATGTAATTTTGATGTCTAAAGTACAACAACTTAATGTATCGAAAACAAGCGTATCAAAAATTGCGATTTTGGCATTAGCTATTGTATTTGCAATAGGATTATTCGTTGTAGGATTTGATCAAGGTCATATCTTTAGTTTAGTATATGGTGAACAAGCATTCATTGATCTTACTATCCATGAACTAACTCATGATATGAGACATGCAGCAGGATTTCCGTGTCATTAACATTAATTTTACTCTTCTAACTTTTTAAGATCAAAGTATTCTATTAATTACTAGAATATCATTCATAATTTATGAAGAGTGTTCTCTTTATTGTAATTGTTTTAATTTCAGGCGCACTTGCAGGTACAATTCATGGTGTAGTTAATTTTGCAATTGTTGAACCATACCTTGATCAGGCAATTGGTATTGAAAATCAGAATCTTTTTGCATCTGGTGAAGAAGAAGATAATCCTCAATTTTGGGCCGAATATGAAAGTTATAGAATTTGGCAAAAAAGTGGTCAAGTTTTAGCTGGAATAGTTTTGGGAATTGCCATGGGTTCCTTATTTGGAATTGTATATGTTTTATCTAGAAATTCTTTACCTGGAAAAAACGATGTATCTAAGTCATTAATTCTTGCAGGTATTATGTGGATTGTCATTTACTTGATTCCATTTTTAAAATATCCTGCAAACCCTCCTACTGTAGGTGATGGTGAAACTGTTGTTCTTAGAGCGATTTTATACATTTCATTTATTTTAATTTCAGGGTTTGGAGCATTTATCTTTTACAAATTATCTAAGAAATTTCAAAATAATAAAAAATATTTGGGATTATTTGGTTACGTTATTTTTATTGTGATTACATTTTTTGTAATGCCAGAAAACCCAGATCAAATAACTGCTCCGATGAATTTGGTTAATGAATTTAGATTGATGTCTATTTTAGGTGTGTCCTCTTTTTGGGGTTCAATAGGAATTATCTTGGGAGTATTTTGGAAAAAATTTGGAAATACTAATATTCCTTCATCATAGATTTATTATTCATTCTTGTTCTACAGAATCAGAATGAAATATCCTGTTTAAATAGATAAGATGTTTCATCAAATTCATGTCAAGACGACTTACATTACCTCAATTAAAAAAATATGACATTGGTCAAAAAGTAATTGAAGCATTGGCTGATTCTGAATCACGTGCAATACTATTTTCAATTGTAAAAAAAGGTAGTACTGCAGCAGAACTCTCAGATAAACTAAAAATTCCCTTGAGTTCAGTTTACAAGAAATTATCTGATCTTGAAGAATTAACCTTGATTAAAGTAGAAAAATGGATGATTTCTGATAAAGGTAGAAAGTATAAGGTCTACAAAAGTAGAATAAAACAGGCTGAAATTTCTATAAAAAAGCCTGAACCAGTTTTAATATTGGTATCTAATTAGTTAGTTTGTGTCAAAACGAAATATAATTCAATTATCTGAGTTCAATGTTACTCAAAAAATCATCGAATCATTAAGTAATGTATGTACACGTTCAGTCTTATTTTCAGTCAAAAATGAATCTAAAGATGTCATGCAAATTGCAGATGAATTAAAAATATCAATTTCAACTGTTTACAAAACACTATCTACATTAGAAGATCTTGCATTGGCTGAAATTGACAGATATGTAATTTCTCCAGAAGGCAAAAAAATTAAACTTTATCGTAGTAGAATTGGAAAAGTGGAAATAACATTGGATGATCTTGAACCAATTCTAATGTTACATCCTAATGATTCTAAAAATTAATTAGATTTTTTTTCAGACTTTAATGGTATTTGATTACAACTGCCACAACCATTCTTTCTTGTACCAAACCAAATTAATGCTGATGGTAATAATAGATAAAGTAGCATGGCATTTTCAAAACCTAATAATTCTTTATTTTCTAAAAGAATTCCTGAAAATATTATTACTGCAGATGAAACTAATCCTACTGCTGAAATTTTATTAATTTTATCTTTTAATCCCATTTCATATTCCTTCTATGTAGTAATTTCATCTAGTTGATTTTTTTCTGTTGCTATTTTTATTTCTCTTGCAATTCTTTTACCCATACTCATATTTTCATTAAATAATAATGAGTAGTAGGGAGAACCATCCATGTAGATGTTGGTTCCTGCAACAATTCTTGCTGAAAATTCAAATGATGTAAATTTTGCATTTTCATCATACACCCCTTCTATACAAAATGGACCATTCATGCCTGGGGACACAACTCTTTTTGCAGCTTCAACAAAATTTTCACCCATCGTATATACTTCATCTAATAATGATTCTCTCAAAACTAGGGGGCTGTTCCCAATTACGTTAAACGATGGAACTTTTTTTGATTTTAATTGTTGCTCTGCTGGAATTCTTCCAAGACCTTCAATATCTGATTCATGTCTTTGATCAACTCCAAAGAATTCTAATTCGTTAGTTAACGGTGAGTAGAAGAATTGTAAATATGCTAAAACACCTGCAGCATATTCTTGAATGTATAGAGTTTCATCTTTTGAAATAACTCCTTCTGAAATTAATTGATTTCTTTTTGTATTGTAATCTTCTTCATTAGCTGCCATAAAGTATCCTTTACCGCCAGCTGCTCCTTGTCTTTTTACAATTACCAATTTTTCAATATCTTTTGGGTCTGTCACTGGTTTTGGCATTGGAAGATTTGCTTCTCTCATGAGTTTTTCTTTCATTTCTCTGTCTGATTCCCATCTGAGAATCCATTTGTTTCCAAACATAGGAGTTTTGATAGATTCAATTTCTTCAGAATTCATTTGCGCAATCAATGTTCCATGAGGAATCAAAACTGCATTATTTTCTTCAAGAGTTTTTTGACATTTTGCATCAAGAATTTCTTTAAAAGAATCCACCATAATTAATTCATCAATAAATGGAAATCTACGATATAATTTTTCACGTTTTTTTTCACAAACTAAAATTGTTTTAAGACCTTCATCTTTTGCACCTTTTAGAACCTGTAAGGAGCAGTGAGAACCCAAAGTTGCTATGGCTGTCATTTTCTTACTCTAAGTATAATTTTGTACTTTATGAACTATACCCGTTCTGATATGTGCTAAAAATCACTTAATTGGAAAATTTGGAGTCCTGAAAAGATATGACGTATCGACGTTCTTTATCTCACCAAGACTCTAATTTATTGTAGATCGCACTACTATTTGTAGATCGCTATTCTATTGAATTAGCCATTTTTGGTGCCTGATGCCCCATGCGCAGATGTAACATATTGAAAAACTTCATCAATTAATTCCACACTTAGTTCTGATTTAATGTCCTCAGGAATCACTTTTAAAACAAAATCATACATTGTTGTATTTTTAGGTAGTTCGTCTCTTTCTTGTAATAAAGAAAAAACTGCAATACCGTTTGAAATGATAGATATTATCTTCTCTTTATTGTTTAAAGGCATGGTTGTACTGAAATGTCCCAGCTAATTAATCTAAAACTACGTCAAAAAATTAATTATACCAGAAAATATGCAATAATTGTAAATTATGATAGACACTGAATTAGGAAAATTACGCAGATCTCATTATTCTGATGAATTAAACTCATCCATGGATGGTATCAAGGTAACTGTAATGGGATGGGTCTTAACTGTAAGAGGTCATGGAAATATCAGTTTTGCAACTATTCGAGATAAAAATGGATCTCTTTCAATTGTTGCAAAAAAAGGGGATTGTCCTGATGAAATACGTGAAAAAATCTCCTCTCTAAAAGCACACTCATCTATTGCAATAATTGGAACCATAAAAGCATCTGAAAAAGCACCAAGTGGATTTGAAATTATTCCCACAGAGTTACGGGTATTTTCTGAAGTAACCACAATTCCTCCATTTGAGCCAACTGCAAAAACTGTCAAAAATATTGATACTCGTTTAGAAGTAAGACCAATTGATCTTAGACGTAATATATTACAACATGTTTTCAAAACTAGAAGTTTAGTTTTAAAAACAATTAGAGATTATTTCAATGATCAAAATTTTATTGAAATCAATACCCCAAAAATGATTGCAACAGCTACTGAAGGTGGAGCTGCATTATTTCCAATATTTTACTATA
This sequence comes from uncultured marine group I thaumarchaeote, assembly GCA_902514095.1. GTDB lineage: Archaea > Thermoproteota > Nitrososphaeria > Nitrososphaerales > Nitrosopumilaceae > Nitrosopumilus. Next base: position 42,447 of record CABXPS010000001.1, read on the forward strand.
ACAAAGAAGCATTTTTGGCACAAAGTCCCCAATTGTATAAAGAACAATTAACTATGAGTTTTGAAAAAGTTTTTGAAATCGCACCAATTTTTAGAGCAGAGCCTTCAAGAACAAATAGACATTTAGCTGAAGCAATATCAATAGATTTGGAAGAAGCTTTTGTAGATTACAATGATGTGATGAACAGAATAGAGGAAATCATAAAAGTTTCAATTATTGCAGTTAATGATTACATAAAAAATAACCCTGATTCAGAATTTACACCAACTCCAGTACCTGAAAGCATTCCCAGATACACATACGATGATCTTGTAGATAGAATGCAAAAAGCAGGAGCAAAAATAGAATGGGGTGATGACTTGTATCCATCAAATCTTAAAAAAATTGGTTTAGACGGTTTTTACTTTATTACTGATTGGCCACTTGGACCAAAGCCATTTTACGTAAAAGATAGTAAGTCTAATCCAAAAATTTCAGAATCATTTGATTTGATGTTTGGAGATTTGGAATTGTCTTCCGGCAGTACAAGAATTGAAAAACGTGATGAGTTAGCTCAAAGAATGAGTAACAAAGGTATGAAAACAGACTCCTTCGAGTACCATCTTAATGCGTTTGATTACGGTGTCCCACCACACGCAGGTTGTGGTATTGGTCTTGAGAGATTAATCATGGCTTTAACTGGAACTGAAAATATTCGTGACACTACATTTTATCCAAGAGATGTTGATAGACTAACCCCATAATCCTATATGCCGAATTCAGGAAATTTTCACTCGTCAAAATCTAATGCTAGAATATTTTGTGCATGGTGTCAGAAATGGAAAACTGGACACATAGTTTTAAAATTTACAAAGGGCGCAAATTGGAAAATTCACAAACATTTCAAAGGTGACAAAGCTTGCAAAGGTTCAGATAAAGTTGTCATGAAACCAAATTCTCCTACATCATCTGAAAAATAGACTAGTATCAATTCAATTGTTTTATGGTTTACTGAAAATCCTCAAAATAATGTTTTAATTTTAATACAGTAAAACAATTTTTCAATTCATACTTATGATTGAGAGTTTATCAAAAATTATCAAAATTAGTGGTCCTGGACTACTATTTGCGAGTACTGCAATAGGGGTATCACATCTAATCCAATCAACTAGAGCAGGGGCAGATTTTGGATTGATGATAATTGGGTTTGTAGTATTAGTTAGTGTACTGAAATACCCATTTTTTGAATATGGTTCAAGATATGCAAACTCCACTCAAACAAGTATAATTGACGGATACAAAAAATTAGGAACTCCAATTTTAGTTTTGTATCTAATAATTACTGTATGTTCAATGTTTTTTGTAACAGGTGCCGTAGGGTTTGTAACTGCTGGATTTTTTGAGAATTTATTTAATTTAGAATTTTTGGGAGAATGGTCCATCATACTACTATTCATTTCATGTGTATTGATTTTAGGAATTGGTAAATTTCATTTGTTAGATAATTTGATCAAAATTATTGTAACTGTTTTAGTTGTATCCACTGTACTAGCATTTTCACTTACTGTAATTAATGGACCAGTAGAACCTGTAGATGATTTTATTCCAAAAGAATTATGGACAACAACAGGAATTTTCTTTTTATTGGCCTTAATGGGTTGGATGCCAACTGCAATAGATTTATCAAGTTGGAATAGCTTATGGACTTTAGAAAAAATAAAACAATCAAACTATAGACCCAAATTAAAAGAGACTCTTTTAGAATTTAGAATTTCTTATCTTCTTACAGGGATTTTAGCAATAATGTTTGTTACCCTAGGTACTTTCATCTTTTATGGTTCGGGTGAAGAACTTCCTAACAATAATTCCCAATTTGCGCATACAATTATTACAATGTATAGTGATGTGATGGGAAATTGGAGCTATATTGTAATTTCTGCATCAGCATTTACTGTGATGTTTGGAACAATTCTGGCTGTATTTGATGGATATTCTAGGGCACTTAACAGAACTGTGGAGTTATTATTTAGAAAAAATAATACAAATCAATCTACTAGTTCACGAAAATTATATTCTGTTTTTCTTGTTCTATTAGCCTCAGGTTCACTGATAATTGTACTCCAATTTGGAGATAATCTCAAGGAATTAGTTGATTTTGCAACAATTCTTTCATTTGTAATTGCTCCAGTTATTGCAATTTTTAATTATAGATTAGTGACTGGAAAATATTTGGAAAAATCTCATCAACCTTCAATATTGTTAAAAATTCTAAGCATATCTGGAATTTTATTCTTATCTGGATTTGCTGTATATTTCATATTATTAAAATTCATTTTAAATTAAAAATTTTTATTTAATTCAAATTTTAACAACATATGCCATTTGTAAAAGAAGGCAATGAAACACATCCTGATGTTTTTTCATTGTATAAAGAAATTAATGATGAATTGCAAATTGGTAAAATTCCAAATATTTTAAAAACTACATCAATTGATCCACAGATAGCAAAATGGTTTTGGGATGGAGTAAAAATCATCCTACTTCGTGAATCATCTATTCCAAGAATTTTAAAAGAATCTATTGCAGTTGTAGTTTCAAATGCAAATTCATGTAAATATTGTACACAAGCACATGGAATGTTACTACAATTAATGGGATTTACGGATCAACAAATTATTGATCTTAAAAATAATTTTAAAAGTTTTTCAGATAAAGAAAAAGCTGCACTAAACTATGCATTAAAAATCAATGATTCCGCAAACAAAACTACATCTGATGATCATAAAATTTTAAAAGATTTCGGATATGATGATAAACAAATTGTAGAAATTACATCTGTTGTTGCTGCTTTTAATTGGGCAAATATTATTGCAGATGCATTAGGTACAGAAATGGAATCCTAATGACATGATATTTTATGATATAATTTGATCATACAATCAATTTTTTCATTGTTTTTTTATTTTATGAAAATTTAGAAATAGAAATCAAGCCAAGATTACAAAGGAACATGAAAAGAAAGGGGATTTGAACCGAACTGGAATTCATGTTAATCTAGGCATAAATTTTGTATAAACCAAAATTACTGTTTAGATCAATTTTTTTATTGTTTTTTTATTTTATGAAAATTCAGTAAAGCATAGTATTGCCATGGGTAATGCTGGGCTGCGATAATTCAAACTAACGCATCTTTTGGGATTATCGCTCTACCTTGTGGCTAAACAATAAGATCAAAGTAATTTGTGCCTACCATTTTATAGTAAGATTGATAGATTAACCTCATAGGAGTATAGAAAATGGTTACCGTTGAAGAAATTGAACATGTTTCAAAATTAATGAAAATAAATGTAGATGATCATAGTGAATACCTAGAAAAAGTTCAAACAATGATTAGTTATTTTGATATTTTAGATTCTGCAGGTGTTGAATCTGAAGAAATTTCTATGCCAGAAATCCCAATTGAACAATTACGAAATGATGAACATATTCCATTTGGGGATAAATTAATTGAAAAAATGAACCATTACAAAGGAACATTCGTTAGAGCACCAAAGATGTAATTATGAATCTAAAAATCTCTGCCCTTGAATTTATTGAAGAAGCTAAAAACGGAAATATTTCTGTAGAAGAATTTGTCAGTACAACACTTGAAAGAATAAACTCTGTTGATGATAAACTTCACGCATTTTTATCTGTAAATGATAATGTAATTGAACAAGCACATAATATTGATAAAAAAATTAAATCTGGTGAAAAAGTTGGAGATTGTTTTGGAATGCCAATTTCAATTAAAGATAACATGTGTATTAAAGACACTAAAACTACATGTGCTTCAAAAATGCTTGAAAATTTTGTTGCACCTTATGATGCAACAGTAATTTCAAAATTAAAAAAACAAGATGCAATTTTCATCGGTAAGGTAAACATGGATGAATTTGCTATGGGTCTAACTACTGAATTCAGTGCTTTTGGTCCAAGTAAAAATCCGTGGAATATTGAACATGTTCCGGGAGGTTCATCTGGTGGCAGTGCAGTATCTGTTAGTTCCTACGAATGTATTGCATCGTTAGGTTCTGATACCGGAGGTTCTGTTAGAAACCCTGCTAGTTTTTGCTCAACTGTAGGGTACAAACCAACTTACGGATTAATCAGTAGATTTGGATTAATTTCATATGCAAATAGTATTGAGCAGATAGGACCACTAACTCGAACTGTTAAAGATACTGCATTCATGCTAAATCTAATTGCTGGAGTTGATCCTAATGATAATACCACCGTAAACAACAACAATGAAAATTATCTGGAAAATATTGATTCAGGCATTGAGGGTAAAAAAATTGGAATAATTACTGAAATGGTTGGAGATGGAATTGACCCTGAGGTAATGACTGCTACAAAAGAGGCAATTTCAAAACTTGAAGGGTTAGGAGCAACATGCGAAGAAGTATCTTTGGAAATGGTGAAATATTCTGTTGCAGCATATTATACCATTACTGCTACTGAAGCTGGAAGTAATTTAGCTAGATATGATAATTTGAGATATGGATATGAAATGCCTGTTGAAGGTTATGAATTTAATTCATACATATCAAAAGCTAGAAAAAAGTTTGGACCTGAAGTTACACGTAGAATGATCATTGGAGGCTTTGTCCCATCTGCAGGTCATGCTGGCAAGTATTTCCTTAAAGCTATGAAAGTAAAAAGTAAGTTAACTAAAGAAATCAATGAGGCATTTAAAAAATTTGATTTATTGATTGCTCCAACAGTGCCAATTTTACCATTTAAAATCGGAGAAAAAATTGATGATCCTGTTTCCTTATTTTTGGTAGATATCAATACTGTTACAGCTAATTTGACTGGTAAACCTGCCATTTCAATTCCATTTAAAATCGTTAATGGGTTACCAATTGGAATTCAACTAATGGCAAATTCAATGAATGATAAAATGCTATTGCAAGCAGCCCATGCATTGGAGAAATCTGTTACTTTACCGGAGGTGCCAATATGACAAAAATTGGTTTAGAAATTCACTGTCAATTAACAAATTTAGAAAGTAAATTATTTTGTTCATGTAAAGCAAATTATCGTGAATTTGAACCAAATGAAAATATCTGTCCTGTATGTGCCGGAATGCCAGGAAGTTTACCTAGATTAAATCAAGAAGCAGTAAAGAAGGCAACAATAATTTCAATGGCTTTGAATTGTTCAACACCTGAAAAAATTGCATTTTTTAGAAAAAATTATTTTTATCCTGATTTACCTAAAAATTTTCAAATTACACAATTGAATATTTATGGTGATACTAGTGTTGGAGGTTCTGGAATAATCACTGTTGGTGATAAAAAAATTCGAATAACTCGAATTCAATTAGAAGAAGATCCTGGAAGATTAATCTATGAAGGAAGTTCTTCAAAAAATCAAATTACATTGGTAGATTATAATCGTGCAGGCACACCCCTAGTGGAAATTGTGACTGAACCTGATTTTGAAACTCCAAAGGAAGTACGGGATTTCCTCAACATATTGTCAGATTTACTCAAAAACCTAGGTGTTGCAGACCCAAGTTTAGAAGGAGCAATGAGGGCAGATGCTAATGTGTCAATTGAGGGAGGGAATAAAGTTGAAATTAAGAACATAGGATCTTTTCATGATTTAGAAAAAGCAGCACATTTTGAAATTACAAGACAAGAAAGTTTGCATGATAGAGATATAGCAATTGTTCAAGAAACACGTCATTGGGATGATAGACGAAAAATAACCGTATCATCACGTTCAAAAGAAGAAGATTTGGATTATCGTTATTTTCTTGAAGGTGACATACCATGGGTAAAAATTAATCCTGAAATTAAAACAGAATTAAAATCAAAAATGCCTGAAAGTATTAGTTCTAAAAAAGAAAGATATGTTACAAAATATCAAATTCCAGAACAAGTTGCAGATGTTTTATCATCAGATAAATTTTATTCAGATTTATTTGAAGAATCCCATTCAGAATCAAATGCAAAGGAAGTAGCCAATATCATAACAACTGAATTAATGGGATTAGAAGATACTAGAGAAAAACGAGAATCTTCCAAACTTACTGCAACCCATTTAAAAGATTTAGCAGATGCAATTCAATCAGGAAAAGTCTCTCGTAATTCATCAAAGAATGCTTTACATGAAATTTTAAAAACAGGCAAAACCGTATCACAAATAATTTCTGAATTGGATTTAGGTAATGTATCGGATGAAAGCGAATTACTAAAAATTATAGAAAAAATAATTTCTGATGAATCTGAAGCGGTAGATCAGGCAAAATCTAATCCCCAAACAATCAATTATCTCGTAGGTAAAGTAATGCAGGCTACTAAAGGAAAAGCTGATCCTACATTAACATTAAATTTATTGAAAAAGCAAATTGGCATATGATGGATTTATCCTTAGAAGATATTGAATTTATTAAAATTCTTGCCACATCAGACTCAACTATTTTACAAACAGGCATGAATAATGCTACAAAAAAGAGATTAAATGACCGTGTAGGCATGATTTTAAGACAATATTATCAAGAACATACCCAAAATACAGGTACACAATTGACTGAACAGTTAATGAAATATGGTATTACTGAAGATGATGGAAAATCTGCAATTGCATGTGCAAGACGTCTTGGAATAGACATATCATAAATTAAAAAAATCTTTTTACGTTCTTGAACATTGAAAAAATTGAAACTTGTCTAATTTTGAATTTATTCCAAATATAGATCAATTTAACAATTCAAATATTTTTCAATTTATGAAAAAACACAACATATCATCCTTAGATGAATTATCTATAAAATCTAAAAATAATTTAGAGTGGTTTTGGGAATCTGTTGATAAGGATATTGGAATAATTTGGGATGAACCATATACAAAAACATTGGATATGTCAAATGGAATTGCCTGGTCTAAATGGTTTGTTAATGGTAAAACAAATATGTATAAATCATCTGTAGAAAAATTTACAAAACAAACTCCAAATAAAATCGTATATCATTTCATATCTGAAAATGGAATAGAAACTAAATTATCTTATTTTGAATTAAATTCAAAAGTTTCAAAACTTGCAAACGGTTTAAAATCATTGGGTGTAAAAAAAGGAGACATAATTGCAATTTATCTACCAATGATAGAAGAAGCAATTGTATCAATATTGGCAGCAGCTAAAATTGGTGCAATTCAAACTATTATTTTTTCTGGATATAGTTCAGAATCATTACAAATAAGATTGCAAGATTGTCATGCCAAAATATTACTTACGTCAGATGGATTTAATCGAAAAGGAAAAGACGTGTCCCAAAAAACAACTATTGAATCTGCAATCATAGATACAGATATTGAAAAAATAATCATGGTATCTTATATGGGAATTGATCAATATAAAAAATCAGAAAAAATTCAATTTTATGATGAATTGATATCTAATCAAAGTGATTCATGTGATACAGAAATTATGGATTCAGAAGATCCTTTATTCATTTTGTATACGTCTGGAACAACTGGAAAACCTAAAGGAGTTATTCATACACATGGTGGCTTTTCTGTTTTTGCAGGCCATCAGGCATCATATTTGGTAGATATTCATCAAAATGACACGTTATTCTGGCCTGCAGATATTGGTTGGATTACAGGGTTAGTTTGGAATGTCTACGGGTTATTGATCATGGGAGCAAGTGCAATAATCTATGATGGTACTCTAGATTATCCAACTGAAGATAGAATATGGCAAATATTATCAAAACATAATGCAACAATATTTGGAATTTCACCAACAGCTGTAAGATTATTTAAAAAAAATAATGCTCAACCACTCAAAAAATACTCATTAGATAAATTACGAAATATTCCAACAACTGGAGAGCCATTAGATGAGGATTCATGGTGGTGGCTTTTTGAAAAAGTTGGAAATAAAAAAATACCCATAATGAATTTATCTGGAGGGACAGAAATTGGGGGCGCTATGCTATCTGTATTTCCAGGAATGAAATTAAAACCATCCACAGTTGGTATTCCAGTACCTGGAATGAATTTAGATATTGTTGATGATGATGGAAATTCAGTACGTGAAAAAAATGGATATCTTGTGATTAAATCTCCATGGCCAGCAATGACTAGAGGATTATTACATGATGATGACAGATACATCCAAACATACTGGTCAAGATTTGAAAATATATGGTTTCATGGCGATTATGTTTTTGCAGATTCAGATAATTTATGGTATATGCATGGCAGAACAGATGATGTGATTAATGTGTCAGGTCACAGAATGAGTACATCTGAAATTGAACACATTGTAATTTCACATAAAAAAATATCAAATGCTGCATCAATTTCTATTCCAGATTCTATAACGGGGGAGGCAATTGTTGTATTTTTTGTTGCAGATAAGAAAAATTATACTGATTTAGAATTTGAAGTAATTGAGCATATTTCTAAAAGAATTGGAAAAATTGCAAAACCAAAATATGTTTTTCAATTATCAGATCTTCCAAAAACACGTACAGGAAAAATTATGCGTAGGTTATTAAAAGCAAAATTAATGGGAGAAGAATTGGGAGATGTATCATCATTAGAAAATCCAGAAATTTTAGAGGAAATAGGTAAACTAAATTAAATATTTTATGAATAATATTGATAGAAGATCAAAACCACATGGTTACCAACGGGTAACGAAGCATAACGCCAGTTTCACAACCTACTGTGTTATGTTTTGGAATTATTTGATTTCTATCTAAACATAGTATGGAATTATGGAATAAAAAGATGGTTTTAAAAAAATTAACAATTATTCAATTTTTTCGTTTAAATTTAATATTTGGCTAATTCTTCAATCATATAATTAATCAATAATAAAAGACAATACATTTCATGTCTGAAGAATCGCAAAAAGTTTGCAAGGACTGTAATCATGAAGAAAGTATACATGATGTACTTCGAGAACCATATGGACGTCTATGTACTGGATGTTTAGATGGTGGCAACAATGATCCATGTAGAAATTTTTCTCAATGATTACAGTTTTTTTTAATTGTAAATAGAAGGATTGAAAAATATTAGAAAAATTTTATATAATTTAGATGCTATTATGTTATGATGATTTCATCGGTAGATAGTGAAAAAGTTATCACAGAATTTCAAAAAAAAATTGAGACATTTAGTACAATGAAGCAATTAACATTTCTAGAGAGAAAAGAATTAATTTTGAAAGGAAATGAGACTCTAAAACGCCCTAGTTATCATTTGTAGTGAGGACATTATTATGAAATATGATCATGGTTGATACATGGTTATTGGAAAATATGTTCAATAAGATATTGAATTTAGGTTTAGAAAATTCACCCCTTTGATATCTTCTTTTTCACTTTGGAGCAATAATTAAAATTTCATGATCTGAAATATTGAGATTCATTGTTGATCAACAAGTAGAAGACATTGAGATGCCTGAGAACCTTAAATTAAACACATTTTTACAAGAATTTCATTCAGATTGTACTCATTCTGAATGCAGATTTGGATTTTATGGTTTTGCCTTTGGTCAATCTCCATTCCCCGTACCTAAATTAATTCAAGACGCATTAATCAAAAATGTAAACAAAGGACAATATGCAGCAGTTCCCGGCGTGCCTCAATTAAGAAATGCGATTTCAAAATACAACAAACATTATTTTGGAATTGATGTGGCACCTGAACGAATCTATGTAGGCCCTGGAACTAAAGAGTTGATTTTTAATCTTTTAGAAATTTTACATGGAACCGTGATTTTACCAACACCTGCATGGCTTGGATATTTGCCGCAAATTAGATTTTTGAAGAAAAATTTTCATATGTTACCTTCACGTGCAAATGGAAAAATCGCTCCAAATGATCTTAAACGCTTAGCATTAAGATTACAAGACAGGCAAAAGATCCTAATTTTAAATAATCCCCATAACCCAACTGGAATGCTTTACAATAAATCAGAATTAGAAGAAATTGCAGATGTTTGTAGAGAATTAAACATTACAGTAATTTCTGATGAAATTTACGCTCAAACTACATATGATTTCTCAAAATTTGTCAGTATGGGAAAAATCTATCCTGAAGGAACTTTTGTTACAAATGGATTATCAAAATCTCATGCTGCAGGAGGATATCGATTGGGATATGTGGTATTTCCTCAACATGCAGTTGATCTTAAAGCTCAATTCAAAAAAATCCTTGCAACTGAATATACTGCAGTATCTACTCCAATTCAATATGCTGCAATTGCAGGTTTTGAGATTAGTCATGAAATGGATGAGTATTTCAAAATTACAAGAAATATTCACAAAATTATGGGGGAATACACTTACAATAGATTGACTGCAATTGATGGAATAAAAGCTACGAAACCGGAAGCAACATTTTATCTTTTAGCTGATTTTAATGCATATTCGCCTGAATTACAAACAGCAAAAATCACTACATCTCAAAAATTATCTGAAGCCTTAATTGTTCATCCTTATCACACTGCAATAGTTGGGGGAGATAGTTTAGTTTTAGAAAGAACTGACTTTAGTGCAAGAATAGCATATGTGGATTATGATGGTGCTAAAGTTTATGATGCATATCAGAAACAAACTCCAAAAACACATTCTGAAAGAATTGAATTTGTTCAAAACAATGCCCCTAAAATTGTTGCAGGATTAACAATGCTTGAAAAATTCTTTGAGGCTCTCAAAAAAGATGCAGTTGATGAATTAATGTTGTTAAAAAATAATATGAGAATACCAAATTAATAATTCAATTCCAGATAAACAATTACCGCCTTGGGTTACAAATCTAATTGTGTAGGTATCTGAATACAAAATTACACTAGATGACATGATTGTCTCAATTGAGAATTTAATAAATAATTTTTTAATTATTTAGATCTTTTTCTAATTTGTCGTGCAACCATTGGTAAAAAGGCACCAACATCAGATACAATTCCAAGAGCTTGCCATGTGCCTCTATCCATCAATTTAGTTACTGTTGGTTGACTAATATCCACAACAATTACTTTCACACTAGCTGGTAACATATTTCCTGTTGCAATAGAATGAAGCATAGTGGAAATCATGATTACCATATCTGCATCTTTGAGAACTTTTTTGTATTGCCTTTGAGCTTCAGCCACATCAGTAATTACATCAGGTAAAGGACCATCATCACGAATAGAACCTGCTAAAACAAATGGAATTTTATTTTTTACACATTCATACATTATGCCTTTTGTTAATTTTTTACTTTTAACCATGTTGGCAATTGATCCTGCTTTAAACACCGCATTGATGGTATCCATATGATTTCGGTGACCATGATATGCCAATGTTGCATCTTTAACATTCATTCCTAATGAAGTTCCAAGTGTTGCATATTCGATATCATGAACAGCTAAAGCATTACCTGCTAAGACTCCATCAATGTAACCTGATCTAATTAATTCAGATACTGAATCATCAGCACCAGTATGTACAATTGCAGGACCTCCAACAATTATGATTTTTCCACCTTTCTTTTTTGTATTAAAAATATCATCAGCTACTTGTTTCGCAATATGCTGAGTTGGTCTTTCACTAGAGCTAGAACTTCCCATGAATTCAAATACATTGACACCTTCTCTTGGACGTTCAGGAGGGGTAATTTTAATTCCATCCTCACCAACAATAATTTGATCATTCTTTTTTACATCACGTACTGGAACACAAAACGCTTTGTTTCCTTTTACAACAATACATTTGTCCATCATCATATTTTCAACTGAAATCCATTTTCCTTTAACAAAAACTTGAGTATGATTATTTGTAGTGCTGTAAAAATTATCTGGCATAACAAAATTTTTTGGTGATTTTTTTAATTTAATTTCTTTTTGAATTTTTGATACTGCACCTTCTCGATATATGGTATTTAGAATTTCATCTAAATGAGATTGATTTCTTCCCGTAACCGTTAATCTTGCATAAGAATGATCTTTTTTCTTTGTTCCGATATCCATTTCTTCAACATTAAATTCTCCTTTCAAATCCATGATTTTATCAAAAATTTTAGTGAGAATTGAAGAATCTATCAAATGACCACTAACTTCAATTTCCTGAGAAAATTTACTCATTTTCATACTATTTCATAATGATAACTAAAGGTTTTCTTTGTATGATTTTATTAGAATTGACTTCAAGCTCTAAAATCATGTGTCTAAATCATAAAATTTACACTGGAAGTATTACTTTTCCTTCAAATTTTTGAATATTATCTTTTTCAAATATTTTTTCTAAATTCTCTTTTTGTAATTTTGTGACCCCTTGAACTATTGTTTTTGAAGAACCTGATTTATCAACTAAAGCAAGAATATATCCACTATTATCAGTTAAGATAAAACCTGCAGATTCATCTACAAATGCATACAAATTTTCTTCGCCTACAGCTTGCCAAACATTAGATTTTGTATCAATTAGGGCTAATGCGGGCATTGCTTTACCATCAGTTATGGTATTGAGATATTCTCTGGCGGCTGCAACTCGTTTTTGGCCTAATTTTAGCGCTTGAAAATATTGCATATTAATCAGATTATCTAGTTGTTATAAAAACATCACAAAAGATAGTTATAGAAATTATACATCTAAATGGTATTGCCCTTAACAAATCCAGTCATAATAAAATTAAATGAAATTACAACAATGGTACAGGATAAATCAAAACTTACGGAATCTGAAATTAATGAAATTAAAATTATTTTTAAAGAATTAGTTGAAAAAAATGAGCGTTATGATTTGGATGAAATTGAATTTTGGTTTGAAAATGAAGGTAGTTGGAAAATAAAAGGACCAAGAGTACGCATAACCAATCTTGCAAATTATGTTCAAGACAAATATCAGCAAACAGCTCATTTGAGAATTATTTCAGATGATAATTGTGGTTGTTAAGTTTCTAATTGCTCTAATAATCTACCAACAATTTTAGAATTTTCTTCCCGTTCATTTATGATATCTTGAATTCTTTTGTTATTTTTATCATCTTTTTGTATAATTTCAAAATATTCTTCATCAAGATCATTGTTTGTTTGAAGTCGTTTTATTACCTCAAACAAGATACCTATAACTTGCTTTTGTGCATCAATTAATTGATCTTTTTCAGATTCAGACATTTTTTTATTTTCAGACATTGTAACTATTCTTCTTCAATAATCTTTGTAAATATTTCTTTTAATTTCAACACTTCCGACAAGATTAACACTTTTTTGTTGTTTAGATTTATCGTGAAATGTTAATTACTGAAGGAAAAAATAATATTTTAAAATGCAGATTTCTCATAGTGAACAGATAAATTCTACATTTGAAACATTATGGACTTTATTACTAGACAAAGTCCAACATCCAGATAGAACAATAAAAGAAGTTACTCACGTAGAGGTTTTAGAAAAATATGATGATGGTATTTTACGACAAATGCAAGCACTTGGTATAACCATTAAAGAAAGAATAACCATCGATAAACAAAATAAAATAGTAAGATTTGATCTGATTGAAAATTCTATGTTTACGGGTTATTTTCTCAACAAGGTAGAGGGTTATGATGGAAAATTGACCCTGATTTATGCGCAGAATTGGATTCCAATAACGCCCCAAGCCAGAGAACTAGAAACTAAATTTCCTCAAATTCTAATTAATGGAGTGCAAGAAATGAAAGAACTTGCAGAAAAACAATAGATTAACAAAAAACGTCTATAGGGGGAATCAATATCAAGAACAATTTACTTTATAGATCATGGGTTCATTATTTGGAAAGAAGAAAGAAAAATGTCCTGCTTGTAAAAGAGAATTTAATGATCATGAAGAATTCATAGAACATATCACAACAATACACCCAGAAGAACGACCTTGTCCTGATTGTAAAGGAACTATGCGTTGGGTTGATCTGACATCAGAGAATCATCCATACGATACTCCAGAATTTACATGTGATACTTGTGGTTACACAAAATACTATCTTCCTTGGGATGAGTGGAATGGGGGATATGGTAAAAAGAAGATGAACTTCTATCCTAAACGAGAAAAAAATAAATTTAAAAAAAGTTAATCAAGAACAATCTGATCAAACAGTTCTTTTAATTTTGGATGAGTGATCTCACTTTCTGCAGATTTAAAAAAAGACTCAACTGCCTCTAACGATGCCCCTCTTTTTTGATACATTTTTGCTTGTAATACCATTTCTAATTTATCAATTTGATGAACAATTATAGATTCAGGAGATTCTTGATTTTGATATTCTTCCCAAATTGTACCATATTGTAATTTTATGGAATCTGGTAACGTGTCAATTATTTCATTATATGCATTATTTTCAATTGTTATTTTATTTTCTTTACTTATTTGTTGGGGAGTATAATCTCCGATTTTTGATTCAGCCAAATCATGTAATAATATCATTTTTAACATTTTTTCAGAATCATAATTTTCTAAATCAGATATCACCATACCCATTATGGCCATAGAATAACTGTGGTCTGCCACAGATTCTGGATGCTCCATAGATAACTTATCTATCCATCCCTGCCTAGAGATATTTTTTAAATTTAATGCATTTTTGAAAAAATCCAAAATTACCATAAGTGATCTATGTTATTTTCTCCTAATGAATTTTCAGTTTAATTTTTCGAATTATATAATAGGTAAAGAAGACTAGGAAAAATATGAAAATTTACACAAAAACAGGAGATGATGGAAATACGGGATTACAAGGGGATTTTAAAATTTCAAAATCTCATCCTAGGATTATTGCATATGGAACAGTTGATGAAGTAAATGCTGCAATTGGTGTTGTTTTAACTAATACATTAGATGATGATGTCAGTCAACTTTTAAATCAAATTCAAAATGATTTATTTTTACTAGGTTCTGATTTATCAAATCAAAATCTTAACGATCTAAAAAATAGAGTCACGTTAGAAATGATTGAAAATTTAGAAGAATCCATAGATACATTTGAATCTGAATTATCTCCAATAACTAATTTTATCTTACCTGGAGGAAATATAGCTGCAGCTCAAATACATCAAGTTAGAACAATTGTACGTAGAGCAGAAACTTTGGTAGTAAAATTAAGCGATAAAGATGAAATTAATTCTAATTCTATCAAATATCTCAATAGACTATCAGATTTGATGTTTGTAATAGGTCGTTTAATCAATAAACGTAATGGTGTAGAAGATATTATTTGGAAACCATAAAAAGACAAACTTTATTGCCTCATCTAAAGTATTTTTTTTTAGTGCCAAGGTAGCTCAGCCTGGAAGAGCACTCGGCTGAAGACCGGGCTGTCGCTTGTTCAAATCATGCCCTTGGCACTCTTATTTTAGTTCAAATCTGATCGGGATGTTTAACAAGACATAATCTTTAAAAGCCACTCCCTCCCAAGATTTTCGATATTAATGGCAGAAAAAAAAGTTAGAAAGAAAACTAATGTAAAAAGTAAAAAAACATCCAAAACCACTAAGGCAAAATCAACGAAATCAAAGAAGAAGAAAATTAAAAATGAGCCTATGGGGGATGGTGGAATTGTAATTGTGGATGATGATATTGTCATTGACCAAGACAAGATAAATGAGGAACGAAGAGCATATCTGGAAGAAGCAAGATCACAAGAAGCAGTAGACTAGAAATCTTTAACACATTTAACAACATAATGGATTTATGCACGCATTATGTCTGATTGCAGTTAAACCCGGAAAAGTAGATTCAGTTGTTGAAATATTACAGAAAAAAAGAAAAATAGTCAAGCAAGTAATGGTAGTTACAGGTAGAGCCGATATCAGTGTAATTTTACAGGGCAATATGGAACAAATTAATCAAATGGTAATTGATTTTAAGAAAATTAAGGATATTGTAACTACAGAAACTTTGATCGAAGTGGAGGTAGATTTGGGATGGTAAGAGCAATAATTTTAGTAAAATCTCCAAAAAAACTCATAGCTGCTAAACTGGGGAAACTATCAACTGTGACAAATTCATTTCCAACAAGTGGTCAATTTGATGCAGTGGCAATAATTGATGTCAAACAATTAGGGGAAATAAAGGAAATTACAAATCAAATTCAAAAAATTAGTGGAGTAGAACGAACTGAAACTATGGTTGAAGTTCAATAAAAAAAAGTTGCCACTTCATTGCAAAAAAATACAATAAGGAAAAAATTTAAAATTTTAATGGTAATTGATTTAAGCAACTTTAAGCTACATTCATTGTGAACATCAAAAAAGTTGGAAATGTGATATTGGCAGTCAAAGACTTAGAAAAGTCCACACAATTCTATAATGAAATAATTGGGCTTCCAATCAAAGACCAAAGAAAAACATGGGTAGATTTGGGAACATCCGGAGCTTTGTTGAGTTTACATCCTGCATCATCAAATGTAGATCATACTGACAGTTCTATAGATAATGGAGTCAGTATAGGATTTCTAGTTGGAGATTTAAAATCTGCACTTGAAGAACTAAGAACAAAAGGTGTTACAATTCACCGAGACATTGTTGAAAAGGATGTAGGAAAAAATGCAGTGATTTTGGATCCAGACCAATACATGATTTCATTGTTTGAACCCATCTACGAGGACAAAGATCAACAAACTAGTGGATATCATGGATTTACACCCGCCTAGATTTTCTTTTTTATTAAAGAGATAATCTTATCCAAACTTTTTTCTTTTGAATTAATTGAGACATAAAATGTAATATCCCTTTTCTGAAAGACAACAACATTTACTTTAGAATGTTTTAAAATTATGTGATCTAATTTACCAAGAGAATTTGCACCATCTTTTCGTAATGAAAATAAAGTAGAAATTATAAAAAACTCTTGTTTCATTTCTTCAGATTTTAACAATGGTTTGAGATTAGGTTTGATTATGCCAGTTAACGTTCTGCCATAATTATTGATAACACCAACATATCTAATATTATTAGATATTTGGATAATAGATTGACATTGTTTTTTATATTTTAATATGGATTTTTTCCATTTATCTGATGGACTTTTAATCATACCAAAAAATAAAATCAGATTGTAATAAGGCTTATCACTTTTTTAAAAAACTAGAAAATTTTCTTTATGGATTATGTTTACTTGAAGGTCTACTTTCTAATTTTTTTCTTAATTCTAAATTTTCTTTAACTAATTTATCATTTTGAGTTTTTAATGTCTGAACAGAATTTTTACTACTAAATAATGGATGTCCTGGAGGAATTACTGGAGAATTTTTAGACAGTAATCCCGAAGCATATTCTTGATACATTGTTTGAAATCCTTGAAGTTTTTGATTTAGTGTTTCGTTATGTTGTGTCAATTGTGGTTTCATTTGATTTTGATGAACTGGAGATAAAGGATGAGTTAATCCTGGAGGCAATCTTGGAAATTGAAATGCCATATGAGGTATGTTTGGATTCAATCCATAGAGGTCTTGTAAATGTCTCATTACCGTATTATCCATGATATCTGTCTAAATTTGGCATATTTGTGGCTTACTTTAGTCATTTGATATACTCTTTAGTCTAATCTCAGTCATTTTTGATCAATTTGAGTTGATCGCAGATCCTTATAGTTCACTATTTTTGATCGAAATTAATCATGGCGGAATCAAAAAAATCCTGTTTAAAATGTAAAAAGGATATCAAAGAAGAGGAATTACACAAAATTGTAATGTATGTCGTTCAAGAAAAATTTACAGAGCACCACTATGAGCATGTTGAATGTCCAGAAAAATTTACAGTTTAACTAGAAAATTGAAAAATATACTTATCCCTTAAATCCAAACACTTCATAAATTTCTCCAGTTAAACGAGAACGATATTTCCATTCATCATTTTTCCAAACTATTTGTTTAAAATTATTTTTTAAAGTTGGATGTATGCGACTGCAGACATCACCACCAATTAAAATTTGATTAGGTTTTGCCATATTTTGAATTTTTGCTGCAATATTCATTGCAGGACCCATTAAATCTACATGAGAATTTTTTTCATCAGAACCATATCTGACAACAATATTTTGACCAAAATCAACGCCAATTTTTACCATTAAATCAGGATAATCGTATTGATTTAGTATAGGGTTAATCCCTTTTTGAATAACTGTATTCATAGATTTTGCACAATTGACTGCATTATCTGCGGTAAGTAAGGAATTACCTTCTGCAACAAAATAACCAATAACTGCATCTCCAACAAATTTTAAAACATATCCATGGTGTTGTCTGATTACTGCAGCCATTTCTTGTGCAAAAGAACTCATAATAATTGCAATTTTTTCTGAAGGCAATTCTAAAGCCATTGTTGTTGAACCAACTAAATCCACATACAAAACAACCATGTCCAATTTAGAAAAAACATGTTTTCTAAGATACTCATCAGATTCGTCTACAACCCCTGAATATTCATATCCTTTTTTCAAAGCCCCCCAAACTCTTTTTTGAGTTTCTAAAATCATAGTTTCAGAATCCATCGATTCTTCAACATTCCTACTAAGTAGCATGTCCACAACTGCATTATCTTTTTTATCATTAATTTCTTCAGTCATTTTTGTTCAATCACTCCAACGGAAAATCAACGTTACAAACGATACATTTACCTCTATTGCCCCTATATCCATCGTCATAATACTCAATAATCACATTATTACAATTATCACACATAATTTTTGATTTTTCCATGCCTATAGAAATAGTAATGAATCTATTTAGACATTGTTGAACATTATTGAAAGTGCCAAAATTATTAAAATTTAGAATACTTTTGATAATGAAGGTTTAAGGAGAGTAGTATCTTGGAATTTTTGTGCGATTAGATTCAAGATCACAAGATGATTTCATTCAAATATTAAATAAAAAAAATGAAAATATTCAACAAGAATTACTGTCAAAAATTTTAGAATTAACAAAAACAGTAGAAATCAAAGTCATGATGGGAGATTCAACAATTACGGAACAAAAAACATTTGATCCTAAACAAATTATGAATTATCTTGAAAAAATAAGTCAAAAATTAACAGATTGGTCATTGCATGATGTATCAGTTACTAACAATGAAGATCTTAGAAGAATATTTACAAAGTTTGAAATTACTGAAGGGAATTATTTAATATCCGGACACATATCATTACAATTTCATGTATTATTATTTTATAAACCACTTCAAAGAGTAATTGATTGTCAAAAAGAACTAGCAGAAATTGTTGATAAAACAAAAAATAAAGAAACAGAATTATCGAATAATAGTGATCAACATGTATTAGATAAATTAAAAGAAATGGGATACAAAGATTTTGATCATCAAAAATTATTTGAAGTATTTTATGAAAATGAAGAATTTAGTAAAAAAGTGTATGAAGAGATCGAAAAAGATGCAGGAGAAGAGTTTAAAAAATTAACAGAAAAAAAGAACGAATTATTCAAAGAATTAGATTCATTGTTAGTTGAAACATATCAAACAAGTTCTGTACTTATTGATGATACCAGATTAGTTGCAGGAGAAGAAGGTTGTTTATGTACATTAGATATAGAATTTATTAAAAATAATAATAGGGAAGGTCTGTTTGACCCAAGAAAAATGTCAAATACAGTAAAAGAAAATATTTTAAAA
>CABXPS010000002.1 GCA_902514095.1 uncultured marine group I thaumarchaeote
CTTCTAATGTTCAAACTTCTGAAGAACGTAATGTTATCTTTATTGGAACTAAACCGATAATGAGTTATGTTTCTGCAACTTTAACTCAACTTTCAACCCGACCTACAATTACTATCAAAGCTCGTGGTAAAAGAATTACACAAGCAGTTGATGTTTCACAAATGATTATAAAAAGAATGGATACTGTTGGATATGTAATTAGTGATGTTCGAATTTCTTCAGACTCACTAACTTCACAAGATGGGAAGCAGCGTAACGTTTCTAATATGGAAATTGATATTACCAAAGAATAATTTATAAAATATATTTTTAATTATTTCTGGAATTTTTATTATCATTCCTATCTTTTTTTTTCATATGATACATTATGTGGTATATAACACATATCAATTTTAAATGAGATGAAAAATCTTTAGATCCTGAATTTTGTGAAATTATTTTTGAAACAATTAATTCTTTTAATGATATCTGTACTTCTATACTTGAAATTTTAGATTGTGGCTAAGATACTACATCCATTAAAAACGTAATTCCAAAATAAATTAATGTCAAACTTAATACTAATATCATTATTTTGTAATTTCTATTTGAAATAATTTTCCTACTTTTTGATGCTAGAAATGCTGTAATCCCTAACCATGCAAAATCCATCCAAATATGAAATACAAAAACAATTAGTATTCCTGCAAATGCCCATATCATCATTGCATCTGAAATTAATTTGAATCCTATTGTTAGCCACCATACAATAAAAAATGGATTTAATGCACTAAGTAAAATTCCTGTAACTATCGGTCCTTGTTTTGGTTTTATTGAAATATTTTTATTTTTCCCCAATATTGTCTTAATTTGTATTCCTGCAAACACAAAAAGAGTAATTGCACCAAAAATGGATATAATTGTTCTAAATTCTGGAAAAATTTCTAAAGAAAATACCCCGATTCCTAATAAAATCACCAATGGCAGTTCTACAATTGAATGACCTATGCCAATTTTTATTCCTGATTTTACCCCTTCTCTTAATCCATATGTGATATTTGCTGCAAATAGTGGACCTGGTGACATTACTCCTGATGCTGAAATTATTATAACTAATATGGCAAATTCAATTATCTGAATCATCGTTTTTTCATAATTATGTGCACATAATCAAAAATCTATCTGTACATTGAATCTTTTAGATGTGTGGATTCTTCTTGTGTTTCTTTTATTGTGGCTTCTGCCTTTTCAGCTTCTTTTTGTAATGATGGGATATCACATGATGCACCTGGAATTAATTTTGACATTACCATACATAGTTCTGCACTTGATTTAAAATCTGGACCTTTTCCAGTTGTTTTGAAAATTATTACAATTACGTCTTGATTTGTAATACTTCCTTCATTTAGTAACCTCCCTGGAATTCCTGGTATTGTTCCATGATCTAATACCTTCAAACCTATCTCTTCTATTTTTTTTCTAGCTGAATCTGTACTCCCTACTCCCATCATTTGGGAATCTTCTTTATCTGATTTTACTGCAACACTACTTACAATTAATTTGATTTTATGTTTCTTTGACCACTCTAACATTGATTCTGATACTTGTTTGTGTAACGATTGATCTAAATTAAGATATGATGAAAATACACCCACTTTCAAATCTTCATTGATAAAAATTCTTGACGGATGATTTGGTTTGCCTTCTTTTATAACACTAATTGGGGGAAAATTTTTTGAATCAATTATTCCGCCCAATTCAAATTGTGATGTATGTATCATTGATTCTGTTGCAATTGCACTGGTAAGTCCTACTGATGGAAATCCATCTATTAGGTAACCTTCTTCTAAATTAAATTCTTTAAACTCTTTAATTATAATTTCTGATGATGTCATACTTTTACTCTGATCTACATTGAATAATAGGTTTTTTCATTTATCTAAGTAAGTAAGCTTTAAACCGCCTTATTTTATTAGATTAGATATGACTGGTAGGATTAAAGTTGGCTTAGTGGGAATTGGTAATTGTTTTTCTGGTTTAATTCAGGGAATTGAATATTATAAGAAAAACCCTTCTCAGGAAGTTACTGGAATTATTCATGATACATTAGCCGGATATGGTATTCATGATATTGATTTTGTTTGTGGTTTTGATGTCGCTGAAAATAAAGTTGGAACCCCTTTGATGAATGCAATTTATGAATCTCCAAATATGGTTAATTATGTTGCAAAAGGCGATATGCCAAAAACTGATGCAATGATCTATGAAAGTCCCTTATTGGATGGTGTTGGAATTTGGGTAGAAAATAAAATTAATCCTCTTACTAGTACTAAAACTATTGAACAACTCACTACTGAAGTAAAACAAATTATTAAAGACACTGGTGTTGAAATTATTGTTTCATATCTTCCTGTAGGCTCTGATAAAGTAACTGAATTTTGGGCTCAAATTTGTCTTGACACTAACACTGCATTTGTTAATTGTATCCCATCATTTATTGCATCAGATGAAACATGGGCAAAAAAATTCCAAGAAAAAAATATTCCTTGTATTGGTGATGATATTAAAGGTCAAGTTGGTGCAACTATTGTTCATAGAACTTTAGCTAAATTATGTAGTGATAGGGGAACAAAAATTGAGAAAACATATCAAATTAACGTGGGTGGAAACACTGATTTCCTAAATATGAAAGAACAAGATAGACTTGTTTCTAAGAGAATATCTAAAACTGAAAGTGTACAAAGTCAATTAAAAGAAAGATTAGATGATGACCAAATCTATGTTGGTCCTTCTGATTTTATTCCATTTTTAGGCAATACAAAACTAATGTTCATGAGAATTGAAGGTCGTCAATGGGCAAATCAACCATACAATATGGAAGTTCGTTTAGAAGTTGATGACAAAGCTAATTCTGCTGGTATTGTAATCGATGCAATTAGATTGGCAAAAATTGCTCTTGACCGAAAAATTGGTGGTCCAATTAAACCTGCTAGTGCATATTTGATGAAACATCCAATAGAGCAAACTTCTGATGTTAAAGCAAAGGCTGCATGTGAAAAGTTTGTTGCAGATGAATAATTCTCTTCTTAGTAATTATATTTAGGCTCATTTTAACCTCGTATTTTTTTACAAGTAATCTCATAATTACCTCCACTACGAAAAATTTCATAATGTAACAAGAAAAATTAATCAATAGAGTCAACAAAAATTGTTAAGTATCGATTATCCTATCTAATTAAAAATGATCTCTATTGGTACATGTTAAAAAAGTAGAAATCTTTGGTTTCAAATCATTTGGATTTAAAAACACCACTGTTCAGTTTGAACCTGGACTTGTATCTATCTCAGGTCCAAATGGATCTGGTAAGAGTAACATTTTAGATGCAATAATTTTTGCAATGGGTGAAAATAAGCCAAAAGTAATGCGAGTTGATAAACTAAGATCTTTAATTCATGATATTGAAGGAGCTCGTCGTGGACCTAAAATGGCACGATCAAGTGTCCACTTTGATAATTCTGATAGAAAAATCCCTATTGATACTGATGTAGTTGAGATAACTAGAGAATTAGATGAATCTGGTGATAACACATACTATCTAAATAAAAAGAAAACTCAACGAAGTCATATTCTTGATTTACTTGACATGGCAAATGCTGGTCTTGGACAACTTAATGCAGTTCAACAAGGAACTGTCACTAGGATATCTGAATTTTCATCTGAAGAAAAAAGAAAAACAATTGAAGATTTAATTGGTTTGTCTTATTTTGATGAAAAGAAATCTGAATCAATCAAACAACTTGATGAGGCAGATAGACGACTTGAAATTGCACTTGCTAAAATGGGTGAAATTAAGAAACGAATTGATGAATTGGAAGAAGAAAGAAATCAAAAATTACGTCATGATATTCTGGAACGTGAATTAAATAGATACAAAGCAATTGCTGCTGCTAATAAAATGAAGGTAATATCTGGTAAAAAATCAGATAAAGAGACAACATTACATGGGTTGACACAAGAAATGACCTCCCTTAACGATGAACGAACTATTTTGAAGAATGAGATTGGTGTATTAGAATCTGAAAAATCAAAATTGATGACTGCTGCTAATGATTATACTCAGGCAAAATCTGCACTTGACATTGAAATTAGTTCTGCAATGGAACAATATGAAATTGATAATACTGCAATTACTGCATCAGAGAAAAGACTTGATCAAATTGATACACGAACCCCCCAAATTAAAATTGAATTAAAAGAGATTGATGATGCTAGAAAAGATATAGACACTCAAATTCAAAAAATTAAAGATTCTATTGAAACTACTAATAAACAAAAAAATAAAATTAATGCCGATTTAGAATTAATTGATTTAGACAGAAACAAAATTCTTACAGAACAATCTGAAGCAGCAGCAAAAAAATCTGAAGTTGATGATAAACTTAAAATTCTTAATGCCCAACTAAATGCTGTTAAACTAACACTTTCTAAAGTACAAAATGAAAAAAAGGAATCTAAATTAAAAATAGAATCTAATTCAAATAAATTTACCCAATTAGAAAAAGATATTGGAGAATTAACTAGTTTAGAATCTAAATTATCTTCACTAACTAATAATCACAATGCTACAATTTCTGAACTAAAGTCTAGAATTTCAAAATTAAAAACAAGAAAATTAAAAATAGTCCATGACATGGATGAATTAGGATTTATTTTAGAAAAATCTGGTAAAGCTGCAAATCAATATGAATCAAAAATTAAAACTGTAAAAGGGTTTATGCATGAGGACTACACTGTTGCAAAATTAAAAGAAGATGCTGCTAAACTTGGTATTGATGGCTTAGTTTACGAAATGATTTCATGGGATAAAAAATATGAGCGTTCTGTTCTTGCAGTTAGTTCTGATTGGATAAAAGCGTTAGTTGTAAAAGATTTTGCAACATTACTTGGAATTGCTGAGGTTGCAAGATCTAAAAAACTTCCAAAATTAAAAATTATACCTCTGGATGCTATTCCAAAATTCAAACTTACTCTACCAAAAGAATCTGGTGTCATTGGTGTGTTATCTGACTTTGTAAAGTCTAAAGATGCCTATTCTGCACTCAAAACCTTCCTATTTGGCAATATTGTATTAGTTGAAACTCGTGAATCTGCTTATAATTTGTCTCAATTAGGTTACAAATCTGTGACTCTTGATGGTGAATATTTTGAGGCTAAAGGCGGTACTGTTGTAATTGACATTAATTCAAAAATTTCTAAACTTACAAAACTAATTTCAATGAGTACTGATATTGATGGATTAATTCAATCTATTAGTTTAATTAAAAAATACATGTTAAAGAAAAAACATTCATTAAAAAAATTAGATGATTCTATTCAATTATATTCTGAAAGACTTTCTATTTCTGAAAATGCTTTAACATCTACCACTGAAAATCATTCTAATCTTAAATCTAGAATTCTTTCTGCTAAACATATGAAAGAAAAATTAACAAAAAGAATTTCTAATTTAACTTCAAGGAATAATATTGTTGAATCTGAAGTATCTACTAATGAATCTCATGTTGAATCATTACTTGATCGTATTTCTATTGTTGAACAAAATTATGCTAGTGGAGAGCAAACTAGAATTGCAAGTGAGTTATCAAAAATTAATATTAAAAAATCTAATATTGAAAAATTGTATACTACAATTATGAATGAGTATCGTGATAAATCCTCACAATTAACTACTATGCAAACTCAAGACAATCGTGAAAAATCTCAAACAAGTAGATTAACTGATGAAGAAACTTCGTTACATTCTGAATCTGAACAAATTAAAATAAAAATTCAAGAATTAGAAAAACAAAAAGATCCTAAAAGAGCAATTTTAGAAAAATTAAGAGAAAAAGAACAAGATTTAATTTCAACTTCTGGATCTTCAATTGGTGAAGTACAAGAAATAGATGATAAACTCAAAACTCTATCTGAAAAAGATAGAGATAGTACTAGACAAATTAATAATTTAGAACGTAAATCTGACTCATTAACTCGTGATTTACATGATTTAGTTGAAAATGAAGTTAAACTCCAACAAATTCTTTCTACATTTGGATTTGATAAAGACATGGAAACATTTGATGTTGAGACTATTGTTCAAGGGTTAAACTCCGAATTATCCTCACTTAATGCATTAAATGCAAAAGCTCCTGAAACATATCTTGAAGTTTCATATGGGTATAGATCCATGTCTGCAAGAAAGAATTCTTTGGAGGAAGAACGAACTTCTATTGTTAAATTTATTGAAGATATTGAAAGAGATAAACGTCAAACATTTTTGGATGCATTTGATAAAGTCGATAAAGAAATTAGATTAATTTTTAATAAAATGACTGGTGGTAATGCTTGGTTAGAATTACAAAATGAAGATGATATTTTTAATTCTGGAATTTCCTATTTGATTCAATTTCCAAATAAACCTAAAAGAGAATCTACCTCAATTAGTGGTGGTGAAAAAACACTTGCTGCAATTGTATTTGTACTTGCATTACAAAAACTCAAACCTTCTCCATTCTATCTATTTGATGAAGTTGATGCACATCTTGATGCACCCAATGCAGAAAGACTTTCAACTATTTTGGAAGAAAGATCTAAGGAGAGTCAATTCATTATGGTTTCATTGAAGGATTCTGTAATTCAAAAAGCTAAATTGATCTATGGTGTTTTTCCAAAAAATGGTGTTTCTCATGTTGTCACCTATAAGGATAAACGAATGCCTTCTGTAAAAACTACTTAGTCTAGTTCAATATAACAAGCCGTATAATGTTCATTTGTTATTTTTTCTAATTTTGGCTCTATGTTACATTTTTCAATTGCATATGGGCATCTATTTTTGAACTTACATCCATCCAAATTTTCTATTACTGTTGTTTCTTTAATTCTGATCATTCTTTCTTTCTTTAGATTTTCAGGATTTGGTTCTGAAATTGCATCTATTAGTGCTTGTGTGTATGGGTGTTTTGGATTATCTAGTACTTCGTCAATTTGACCTATCTCTACGATCTTTCCTAAATACAAAATTCCAATTCTTTGACCAAAATATTTGGCTGTTGCTAAATCATGAGTAATGTACAAAAATGAAATGTTGTATTTTTTTTGCAATTCTTTCATTAATTCTAGCATTTCGGCTCTAATTGACACATCTAACATTGAAACTGGCTCATCTGCTAAGATTATTTTTGGTTTTAATGCCAATGCCCTGGCTAATACCACTCTTTGTCTTTGCCCTCCTGATAACATGTGTGGATATTTTTTAATAATTTCTTCAGCTGGTTCTAGTTTGACTTCATGTAGAACTTCAATCACTCTTCTGTCTCTTTCTTCTTTATTTCCTATGTTGTGGATTTCAAGCGGTTCTAATACGATGTCCTTTACTCTCATTCTTGGATTGATTGAATCATAAGGATCTTGATGAATCATTTGACAATTCATTCTTATTTTTTCTAAATTTTTCTTTTGATTATCTATTTCTTGTTCTTCAAAAATAATTTTTCCTGAATCTGCTTTTATTGATTTAAGAATTAATTTTGCAATTGTTGATTTACCTGATCCTGATTCTCCAGCTAATACAAACACTTCTCCTTTTTTAATTGAAAATGAAACATCATCTACTGCTTTAACAATGGATGATTTTGAAGCAAATATTTTCTTTTTTATATAATATTTTTTTAAATATTGAATTTTTAATATTTCTGTCAATGTTAATCAATAATTTATCAAGTATATCAAGAAATATGTTTTATGCGTAAAAATTATGATAAGAATTTTATGTTAAATAAATACGGAATTAATACTTGCGTAATTTTATGAATAAAAAAATTGAATATAAACAATATGTTGTAGATTCCCAACTTCGTTATTTTAAACCTCATGCTACTAAAATTGAAAAATCTTTTGCAGAAGAAATATACTATAGTTTAAATCAAAATTCTAAATTTATTAATCCCAAATTTTTTTATGATAAAAAAGGTTCTGAATTATTTGAATCAATTTGTTTAGTTCCTGAATATTATCCCACTAGAACTGAAATTAGTATTTTAAAAAAATTAAAACATGTTTTACCCTCATATCTTGATGAAAATATTAATTTAGTTGAACTTGGTAGTGGTGCTTCTGTAAAAACTAGATTGATTCTTGATATTTTTACAAAATTACAGCCTAAAACTGAGTATTTCCCTATAGATATATCTGAAATTCTTACTGAAAGTTCTGAACAATTGTTAAAAGATTATGATACCTTGCATATTACTGGCATAATTGATACTTATGAAGGTGGCTTGGAATTTCTTAAAAGTTATGATGATAAAAAAAATCTAATTCTTTTTCTTGGTTCTAGTTTTGGCAATTTTACTCCTGATGATGGAAAATTATTTCTAGAAAAAATATTTTTCACTATGAAATCTGATGATCTATTTTTAATTGGTTTAGATTTAGTTAAGGATAAAAATATTCTAGAGTCTGCGTATGATGACTCTCAAGGCGTCACTGCTAAATTCAATCTTAATGTTTTATCTCGAATTAATGATGAACTTGATGCTGATTTTGATATTAATAATTTTTTACATTATTCTATATACAATGAAAATGCTCAACGAATTGAAATGAATCTTAAATCTTTAGTATCTCAATCTGTAATAATTGGCAAATCTAATTTGTCTTTAAATTTGGATAAAGGCGAACTAATTCATACCGAATATTCTCATAAATATCGGGTATCTCAAATTAAGAAACTCTTGAGTGACGTTGGATTTGAATTTAAAAATATGTGGTTAGATGACGAAAAACATTTTTCATTAACTTTGGTTTCAAAAAACTAAATGTCCTCTGCACATCTAAATCCTGAAAATAACCATCTTTCATCTAATCTGAAGAAATTTCTATAACTTCCTCTAATTGACATTTCTGGAGTTCCAAATGATCCTCCTCTCAAAACTTTTTGATTTGTAAACCATTTATCGTTGTATTCATCAAATCCTGATTTGAATCCTGGATACCCTACAAACTCTGAAGAAGTCCATTCCCATACATCGCCAATCATTTGCTGACATCCTGATGAACTGCTTCCATTTGGATATGTGCCTATTTCTGTACACCCCCAATGATATGATTCTAGCAAATTACATTTCTCATCTGTTGGATGTTCGTTTCCCCATGGAAACAATGTTTTTTGCTGTTTTTCTTCATTCCAGCATGCTGCCTTTTCCCATTCTGCTTCTGTAGGTAGTCTTTTTCCTGCCCATTTACAGTATGCATCAGCTTCATAGTAACTTACATGAGATACTGGTTCATTTGGATTAATTTTTCTAATTCCTAAAAAGTCTCTTACATACCATTCATCATTAATTTTTTCCCAATACATTGGAGACTTCCATTTATTTGATTTGACTTTTTCCCATCCATCTGATAACCAATGTTTGTAAGTTTCATACCCGCCATCATTCATAAATTCTAAATATTCTTGATTGGTAACTGGAAAAATTCCTATTTTAAAATTTTCAAAATAAGTTTTATGTTTTGGTAATTCAATATCATAACAATAACTTGTTCCATTATACCCCATGGTGTATAATCCTCCTTTGATCTCCACAAAGTTTTTTTGTTTTTCTTGTTGTTCTTTGATTTTATTTTTTCTTACTGGTAAATATTGTTCTGCAAGAAGATGTTGTAAATCATATACTAGTAATTCTTGATGTTGACATTCATGATGAAATCCAGTCACAATTAATTTTTTTTCCTCCTCATTTAATTCTCGAGATTCAAGAAATTTTTCTACTTTTTGATTAATTGTATTAAAATATTGAAAAATTTCATCAACAGTTGGTCTGGATGTGATTCCTCTTAATGCCTTATCATGTGGAACTCCAAATTGCTGATAGTATGAATTGAGATATTCTGAGAATTCTTTTGAATGAAATTCATAATTTTTATCTAATTTACTCATTATTGCTTCATAAATCCAACTTACATGACCAATATGCCATTTGGGTGGACTCATATATGCTGCAGTTTGAACTACAAAATCATCTTTTTTTAAATTTTTTACTAATTCTAATGTTCTGTTCCTAGTTTCCTTAAATTGTTCTAGTAACAAACTATTTTTTTGTAATTCTGGATTAACTGTCATATTTGGAAAATATTTTTTTTGTATTATTATGTTGCGGCTGAATTGTCTCTAGTATCCTCTTGCAAATATTGGAATTGACACACTTTGTTTTTTACAGTAAATGCATTCCTTAGTAATATTTTCACTGTTAAATGGTATGACTCTAATTTCTGCCCCTGTTTCTTCTTTGATTTTATTTTCACATTCTACATTTCCACACCATGGGGAATTGAAGAATCCTCCCTTCTCAATTTTGGATTTAAATTCTGAATAATCTGAAATGTTTTGAGCGTTATTTACTGCCTGTTCTTTGGCTTTTTTTAACATCTCTACTTGAATTTCATCTAAAATTATTACTATTTTTTCAATTTCAGTAAAACCCAAATTTATTTTTTCTAGATTGTATCTTTTTGCAACAACTACGTTTTGATTCTCTATGTCCTTAGGTCCTATTTCTATTCGTAAAGGCACTCCCTTTAATTCCCAGTCATTAAATTTGTATCCTGGTGATAACTCTTCTCTACCATCGACATGCACTCTGATATCTTTTGATTCTAATTCATTTTGAATCTCTTCTACTTTGGATAATACAATATTTTTATCTTCATCATTTCTATAGATTGGTACAATTACTACTTGCATTGGAGCTACTTTTGGTGGTAACACCAAACCTTTGTCATCTCCATGAACCATGATCATTGCTCCAATTAATCTCCAAGAAACCCCCCATGATGTTTGCCATGCAAAATGTTCTACGTTATCTTTATCTGCAAATTTGACTTCAAATGGTTTTGAAAAGTTTTGTCCCAAGAAATGTGATGTTCCCATTTGTAGTGCTTTTCCATCCGGCATTATTGATTCCATAGTTGTTGTATAGATGGCCCCGACGAATTTTTCTTTTTCACTTTTCTTTCCTGTTGTTACTGGAATAGCTAATTCTTCTTCTACTGTATTTTTGTAAATATCTAGAATTTTCATTACTTCTATTTCTGCTTCTTCTTTAGTTGAATGCACTGTATGTCCTTCTTGCCATAAGAATTCTGATGTTCTGAGAAATGGTTTTGTCGCTTTAATCTCAGCCCTTAATGCTGTATTCCAGAAATTAATTTTTAATGGTAAATCTCTCCAACTTTGAATCCATTTTGAATATAATGTGTATGCTAATGTTTCTGAAGTTGGTCTTAATGCTAATCTATCTCCTATTTCATTTGTACCTGAATGTGTTACCCAGAAAACTTCTGGATTGAACCCTGCAAAATGTTTTTGTTCTTTTCCTAATAGTGATTCTGGAATTAATATTGGTAAAAATCCGTTTCTGATTCCATTACGTGCAAATTTTTTATCAAATGTGCTTTTTAGTGATTCCCAAATTGAATATCCATCTGGTCTAAGCACGATTAATCCTTTAACTGGAGCATAATCTGCAAGTTTTGCTTTTAGTACTACCTGTGTATACCACTCACTAAAATCATCTTTTTTCCCAATTGTAATCCCTACGTCTTGTTTACCCAAACTATTACTTTGATAATTAATTTAACTAATGAGCTTTTCGTGGATTTATTTTAAAATTACTGTGTTATTTGAGCGGGTCGCCTTTGCATAATACTTCTCCCATTACTCTACTTTGAAAATTTGGGCATATGAAACATTGGACAAATTGAATATCTTCTTTTAACACTGGGCATTCCACAAACTCTTGCTTCATTCTTTTGAGCATTTTTGGACTGACACCTTTGAGTTTTAATTTACCTTTATCATCCATCAAACCTGCATCTTTTAGTTTTTCTTTTAATTCCTCTGGGAATTTTACCTTATCTTCAGTACTTTGAATTTTTACATCATATTTTCGTTCCAATTCGCCCATGACGATCATATGTTATTCCGTGATTTATTATTAGCGGTTTTATGATTCTTTTTTTTAAATTTTAATACTGCAGATGAAAAAACCTGGTACTTTTTTAACATAACAGTCACTACTTTAATATTATTAGAAATTTTTTCTCAATCAGAAATCTATTGTTGGCAATTTTTGACGTTGAAGGTGTTTTGTATGATGAAGAATATCTTCCAATCCTTGCAGAAAAATTAGATAAAGAAGAAGAAATTTGGGAAATTACAAAACAAGGAATTCAAGGTAAAATTAACTGGGAAGAAGGACTTCGAACTAGAGTTGCTGCATTGAAGGGATTAGATCAAAAAGTATGCCAAGAAGTTGCTAATAACTTACCTATTATGACTGGTGCAAAAGAAGCATGTAGAGTTTTAAAAGCTGCAGGTTGGAAAATTATGGCTGTATCTGGTGGATTTACACTAATGATGGATAGATTACAAAAAGAATTGGATTTAGATTATGTGTATTGTAATGAGTTAATTTTTAAAGATGGTAAACTTGATGGCGTTAAAATTAATGTTGATTCTGATAAATCAAAATCTGCTAAAATAAAAATTGCTGAATGGGGTGAAAAGAAAGAAGATATTATTTGTGTAGTTGATGGTGCTAATGATATTAAATTATTTGATATATGTGGATTGGGAATTGCATACAGAGCACAAGATTTAGTTAAAGATTTAGCTACTACAACTTTGGAAGAAAAAGACTTGTCTAAAATTTTAGATATTATTAATAAGCATTTTAAATTAGAATTAGAAACTGCTGTCTAAACAATTTTTTAGTCCTATCTATTAGATAATGTACTTGCAAATTATTCCAATTCATATCGAAAAAGAAATTGTTGTAGATGATGATCTATCTCAGCTTATTTTAACTTCTGCTGATATACAAGATGGGGATATTCTTGTAATTGCTCAGAAAATTATTTCTAAACAAGAAGGTAGAATTGTTAAACTGTCTACTGTAACCCCTTCATTATTAGCTGAAGGAATTAGTTCTCAGTATAACAAGGATCCAAATATTGTTGAATTAATTTTATCTGAATCTAAAAGAATTATTCGAATGAAAAATGGTTTGATTATTGTAGAAACTAATCATGGATTTATTTGTGCAAATGCGGGAATTGATGAAAGTAATGTTATTGATGGATTTGCCACATTACTCCCACTGAATTCTGATAACTCTGCAGAATTAATTCGAACAAAGATTTTAAATGAAACTGGTAAAAATGTTGCCATAATTATTTCCGATACTTTTGGTAGACCTTTTAGAATGGGTCAAACAAATTGTGCTATTGGAATTTCTGGATTAAATCCAATTTTAGATTATGCTGGAACTTTGGATTCCTTTAAACGCATTTTACGTGTAACTGCAATTGCTATTGCAGATGAACTTTCTTCTGCTGCGGAACTTGTTATGGAAAAAACAAAAAAATGTCCTGCAGCTATAATTCGTGACTACTCTTTTGATGCTGAAGAAAGAACTATTGTTGATTTGATTCGTCCTGAAAATGAGGATCTTTTTAAATAATTTCCCACTTTAGTGATTTTTGAAATATTTTATTTTTGTGTTTTTTGTTGCTTTTTAATTATATCAAAACCTTGTTGAATAATTATTTCTTAATTAGACTTTAATATGACAAATTTTTCTTAATGAATTAGATATCTATGTCTGAATCAAATGATAAAAAATTAGATGCAACTGGATTGTTTTGTCCTGAACCTGTATTTAGAACTAAAATTGAACTTGAAAGAATGCAAGTTGGTGAAATCATTAGTGTATCTGCAGATGATCCTGACGCTGAGGAAGATATATCACGATGGGTTACAAGAAATGGTCATGAATTAATGAATTTGACTAAGGACGGATCTGTAACTACACTTCAAATTAAAAAATTAAAATAATTTTTCTACTCTAGTATTTTCTTTATTTCTACATCGTAAAATTTTCTAAAACCCATATTCATATATTTTTCATGCTCTAAACAATTAGCATTTACTTTTACAAATTTTTCTTTGATTTTTTTACTCCATTGACTCTGCTGTTTATCTTTTGAATTTATAATTGAAGGCGTTTCTTTAATTTGATGCATCATTTTAACTAATTCCGTTCCTAATTGATGAAATTTACTAATTTCCAGTAGAAATATTTGTGCTTTTTCTTTATTGATCAAATTCATCATATTTTGAACTTGGTTATAATATGCTAAAGATATTTCATTATATTTTGTTAAATCTTCAATCCTTTTTTGCCAATATTCTTTTGATGTTTTTTCTTCAATTTTGTAACTAAATTGTTTTTTTGCTAATATTGAGCCTAATTGTGTTAATTTTTTACTATTTTCTTGCATTGTTTTCTTGAGATCATCTGAATATTGATTCATTGTTTATTGAATTCTTATTCGTATTAAAGAACTTGGCTTTTTTGATTATGCCATGCATCATCTAATTTTTTTGAATATCTCATAATACATTCTTCACAAAATGAATCCCATTCATCTATTTGTAATTTTTTGAAAAAACTTAGTGTCCATTTGTATTTGGGTTTTTCTTTATATTGAAATTGTTGTATAGTGTAGATTTCTTTATGATCAAATTTATTCAAACATTTCTTGCATTGTGCATTTTTATTTGTCTGCATTTTCTGTTAAGAATTTATCTACATCTATTGCCGCCATACATCCAAATCCAGCGGCTGTAATTGCTTGTCTATAACTTCTATCGTGTACATCTCCTGCTGCAAAAATTCCTTCCATGTTTGTATGTGTTTTATTTTTTAAGATAATGTATCCTTCACCATCTAAATCTATTTGATTTTTGAATAATTCTGTATTTGGTGTATGGCCAATTGCAACAAATAATCCTCCAACTTCTATCGTTTTTTCTTCATTTGTTTTTATATTTTTTAATACTGCTTGTTGCATTTTTTGATCACCTTTAATTTGAATAACTTCTGAATTCCAATGGAATTGTATCTTTTGATTATTCATTGCTCTTTCTTGCATTACTTTACTTGCACGTAATTCATCTCTTCGATGTACCACGTGAACTCTAGTTGCAAATTTTGTTAGAAATGTTGCTTCTTCAATTGCTGAATCCCCTCCTCCTACTACAATTAGTTCTAAATTTTTAAAAAATGGTCCATCACATGTTGCACAATATGATACTCCTTTACCTGAAAATTCTTCTTCTCCACTTATGCCCATTTTTCTTGGATTTGCTCCTGTTGCAATAATTACTGCTTTTCCTTCGTATTCTTCAGAACCTGTTAGAACCTTGTAAGGTGCACGTCTAAAATCCACATCCACTGCAACATCATCAATAATTGTGGTTCCCATTCTTTGAGATTGTTTTCTCATATCTATCATTAAATCTGGACCCATTATGCCATTTTCAAATCCTGGATAATTTTCAACTTCTGTTGTATTGACTAGTTGTCCTCCTGGTAATATCCCAGATAAGATTAAAGTATCATAACCTGCTCTTGAGCAATAAATCCCTGCAGTGTACCCTGCAGGTCCTGCGCCAATAATTATCACATCAAATTTTGTTTTCTTTACATCTGGTATTTTTGGGCCGTCATTATTTGTTTCTAATATCGCTGCTCCTGCATCGGCTGCCATCATAGTGTCTAATCTCTTTATTTCAATAATTTAAGTCAATATCTCGTTCTAAGAAATATTGGTTTTCATTTTGGTTAGAATATTTTCATGTTTTTCACACATTTTTTTATTTTTTATTTGTGTGTTGAAAAGATCTTTTTGCCAATGTGCATTAAATAACCTACATTGATTATTATCACAAAAAGCATCTCCTGTTTCATAGTAAAATATTGTTTGTAAGAGGTATCCTTCAACAATCTCTGGTAGTCTGATATCTTTGTATTCTAAAAATTCCCCTTTGTACTTTTTCTTTACTTCTTTAATTGATTCTTTACTAAAATTAGTTATTAGATCTATATAGTATTGTTTAGGTTTTGCAGGGGCTTCTATTATGCCTGTAGTTGAAATTATTGTGGGGTTTGATCCTACCCATGCTCTTGCATGATATCTGAAATCATTTTCATCAAATGTACATGTTAGCTTATTTGTAAAAATTATGTTTAATGTATCTTGAGTATTTTCTCGTTTCGGAATTAATTCTGTCATTATTTTATTTAATTCAATTCCATCATACAGTGTCATTTCTTCTTTATTTGACATATCTCTACTTTCTGATTCAATTAGAATATCTTCTAATGATGGAATGTGTTTTTGAAATGGTTTTTTTAAATTAAAAATTCTAGTACTGGCAATTTTTTCATATGTTTTTTTATCTAATTTTTTGAAAATATTTCCCCTTATTTGAATTTCAACCTCAAATGTTTCTATCAGAAATTTCTCAGCTTTTTTAATATTTATTTCTGGAACTAATGGTTCATTGTATAATATTATTTTAGAAATTCTCATTAAGAGAATTATATCTTAATTGTTTATCTTTCTAACTCTTTTATTTTTTCAGATGCAATCTCTGCTGCTCTCTTACCTGAATACAACATTGAACCAAATGTTGGTCCCATTCTTGCTAACCCATGAGTTTCAGTAACAGACATTCCTGCTGCAATTAATCCTGGATATACTTCTCCTGTTTTATGAACTACGTGCTCTTCCCCATCATTAACATACATTGGTTCCATTCCTTTCCATTCTGCTAGACCTCTATCTACAAGTCTTTTTACTGCTACAGAATCATGTCCTGATGCATCTATGATCACTTTAGCTTCAAATGCTACTGGATCTACACATGTAATGTTACGTGGTAATGCTGAAACTGGCATCCAGTTGACAACGATTCCTGCAACTCTTCCATTTTTTAATACTAAATCATCAAATTTTGTTAATTGAAGAAATTTGACTCCTGCATCACATGCAGCTCCAATTAATTTTGATACTGCGTGTGGTCCTGGTGTTAAGTATAATCCGTCTTGAACTTTTTTGTATGGAATTCCTAATTCATCCCAAATTTTTTGGGCTGGTTCTCTAACTGTAACTGGATTCATCATATATCCTCCTAACCAATAACCTCCGCCAAGATAGTTGTTTTGTTCAATAACTAAAACTTTGTAACCTAAGTTTGATAATTCTCTACTTGCTGTTAATCCTGCAGGTCCTGCTCCGATAATTATAACATCTGATTCTGCTCTGTCAATTAATACATCATGAAATTCATTTGCTATTGCACGTGTAATTTCAACTTCACGTACATCTGTAAATATTTTAGAAGATTGTTCTGCTATTGTTGCTTCTTGCATGGCATGGTTATTTTTGTTAAGCATTAATACTTTCGCACGTTCAAAAATTAGGTTATACTAATAGATTCTAATTTTAATGAATAAAAAAACAGGAAAATTCTGTTTATTTCTCAAAATTTTTGTACTAAAACCTCCCAATATCAAAAATTTATAACCAAACTAAATTGAATTTTAATATATTGACTATGTCTGATTTGACTAAAACATCTGTTGATTCTGTAACTCCTAAAATTAATTGGGCTAGAGTTGCAGAAGCTGATGATTTTGCTAATACTGTAAAATTATATCGTCAGGGGAAATATGATGAAGATAGTTTTAGACGATTCAGACTTCAACATGGTGCATATGGCACTCGAATGACTAGTGATTACGCAATGGTTCGTGTTAAATTACCTGCTGGTGAAATTTATCCTAAACAATTTGAAAAATTATCTCAACTCAGTGAACAGTATTCTATAGGTAGTGCACATTTTTCAACTCGTGAAAACATTCAACTTCATTGGGTAATTCTTGAAGATGTTTCAGAAATATTTAGATCTCTTGCTGAAGTTGGATTAACTTCCAGAGAAGCATGTGGTAATTCTGTACGAAATGTCATGTGTAGTCCATTATCTGGTGTTTGTTGTGATGAAAAATTTGATTCGACTCCTTATGCTCTTGCAACTGCTAAATTCTTTTTACGAAATCCTATGGCACAAAGTCTTCCACGTAAATTCAAATTTAATTTTACATGTTGTGAAAAACATGGAATGGTTAGAATGGTTGATGTTGGATTAGTTCCAGAAATTCAACAAATTGATGGTTCAGAACAAAAAGGTTTTAAAATTTTTCTTGGTGGTGGATTGGGTAACAAATCTTTTGTTGGACACCAACTAGAAGACTTTACTCCTGAAGATGACCTACTTTATACTTCTATTGCTGTGATGAGAATATTTGATAGATTGGGAGATAGAAAAAACCTTGCAAGAAATAGAATGCGTTATCTTGTTAATGATATGGGTTGGGAAAAATTCCAGAATCTTGTATTGAAAGAAAGAGCAATTGTTCGAGCTACACAATCTGTAGTGACTCGATTAAAAGTTGACACCACTCCGGATCAAATCAAAAGACCCCTAAAAATTACTGATGAAAGTGGAAATTCTACACCTGATGGTTATGCTCGGTGGCTAAAAACAAACACAGTGAAACAAAAACAACCTGAATATCATTCTGTGTTTATTACTCTGGAAGCTGGTGATATTACTTCAAATCAACTTAATGCGTTAGCTGAACTTATTCGTGAATTTTCATCAGAAGGTAAAGCTCGAACAGGATTTGTTCAAAACGTTGCGCTAAGATATGTGCATGAAGATGATTTGATTCCATTATATTCTAAACTTCTTCAATCTGGCTTGGCAAAATCTGGAGCATTAACTATGACTACTCCTGTTGGTTGTTCTGGAACTACTTCTTGTAATCTGGCTTTGACTAATTCCCATAGACTTGCAAAAGAAATTCAAAGAAAATTCCTTGAATTAAAACTTGATGAAGATGATGATTTAACTAATTCTTCAATTAAGATTAGTGGATGTCCTAATTCTTGTGGTCAACATGGAATTGCTACTATTGGATTTTTTGGTGGCGGTGGACGTGTTGGAAAAGACATGTATCCCAATTATCAAATGTCTCTTGGTGGTCGTTATGATGGAGATACTATGTTAGGCCAAACTTGTCTTAGAGTTCCTGCTAAAAGAGTAATCCCTGTCATTTTGAAAATAATAGAATTGTTTAAAGAAAATAAAAAATCTGGTGACACTTTGAAATCTTGGATTCATAGAATTGTTAGTGACAGTGAAGATTCTGATATTAAATCAATTAATGATATTAAAAAAATTCTGGAGCCACTTGTTATTCCTCCAACTAAAGATGATGATCCTGATTTCTATCTTGATTATGGTAGCGATACTAGTTATCACACAAAAACTGGTAAGGGTGAATGTGCTGCTTGACTCAATCTGTTAAAATCACTACTGATATTGATTCACTTCGTTCAGAAATTCGAGATAAAAGTGTTAGAGTGATTGATGTTAGACGTGAAGGGGATTACAATCAAGACCATATTCCTAATTCTGTAAATTTACCGTTAGCCACTTTATTGTCTGATGATAGCCCTGAACGTGTTTTAAAACTTGTAAATTCTTTGGGCATTGATGATGAAACCCCTGTTGTTGTTTATGATGATACTTTTGGTGCTTTGGCATCACGAGTAGCTTGGACACTAGAATGGATTGGACATTCTGATGTTACATTACTAGAAACTACTTACAGTAATTGGAAATCACTGGGATTGGAACATGATTCAAATATTCCTGAAATATCTAATAAAGAACATTCTATGAATTTACAATCTGATATTTTGGCAACTTCTGATTATTTGGAATCTGCAAAAACACGAGATGATGTAATTTTAATTGATAATAGGGAGCGATTAAATTATCTGGAACAACATATTCCTGGCGCTATTAGTCTTCCTTATCGTACTCTTGCAAGTAATGATAAAATCCTTCGTTCAAAAGAAGATATGGTGCGACTATTAGATAATAGAGGTATTTCTGGGGATTCTGAAATAATTACTTACTGTGGTAGTGTGGGCACTTTATCTGGATTGGCATATTATGCTCTTAAATCTGCTGGATTACCTAATGCAAAATTATATGTTCGTTCATTTAAGGAATGGAAAAATTTGCAGAAACCTACTGTTATGCAAGAAGATGCCCATTATTGGGATTTATCTGCAGAATAATTTATGCGATTTCATCTCTAAGTTTTTTAGTAATTGTAACTTCAATATTTTCTAAAACTTCTAACATTTTATCTTTATTTTCAATCATGTAATCTGCTCCTCTGTCTTTTAGTCTGATTTTCCATAATCTTATTTCTCTATGTTCTTCAAAGAAATTTTCAATCATTTGTTCTCCTGATTTTGTTGGATCTATGAATTGGTCAAAAACTTCTATTGCATTTTCTACATCTGCTTCCTCAATTGCTTCTTTTGCAGACTGAATTGCTTGACTCATCGCTTTCAAATTTTTAACTGGTTTTGGTAGTTTCTTTTTTGTAATTCCAAATAATCCTATTTTTTCTTTACCTACTTTATCTGCAAAGTTATCTGAAAGATCATAAATTGGTATTTTACTTAAACCGTCACGTTTTTCATTTTGTACAATTAATCCTTTTTCTAATAATTTTCTTAGTGCTGTTTCTGCATCAGCTTTATCTAGAAATGTTGTCCAAACAATTGCACCAATTGTGTGATATCCTTGTCTAACTGATTCTAAAACTACTACTTCTTCAATTCTTTTGAAACCTTCTTCAATTCTTACATTAACAAAATCTTTGTCTCTAATTGACTTTCTTGCATTCTTAACATCAATTTCTATTGCATGTTTTAATGCTTGTAGTGATTCTGGTACTTGATTTAACAATGATAAGAAACATGCTTTGTTGTACCATGCCATTCCGTATGTCTTGTCTGATTCAATTGCTTTATTGACTGCATCTAATGCTTGTGCATATTTTTTTTGTTCATAATGTACTAATCCTTTGAGATTCCAAGCTTCTGGATTTGTTACATCCACATCTAAAATTTTGTCATACACTTTTAGTGCATCATTATGATCTTCTAAATGGAATCTAGCATATCCTAATTTCATTAAAACTTCAATATTATCTGGTTCAATTCGTAATGCTTGTTCAAATATTTCAATTGCATCATCTAATTTTTCATCGGCCATTAAATTGACTCCTTTTTTATATAATTTTTTAATATTGTAGCTTGGATCTACTAAGCTTCTTTCTTTGGTAACTATTTTCTCTGATTTTACTTCCTCGGTTTTTTTCTTTTTTTTACCAAACATGCTATTCGATTTTTGTTTTTATCTAGTTAAATACCATTTTAATCAAGACTATATCCTATAATTTCATATTTTGGTTAGATTAGGCGATCCAAATCCTGAAATACTTCAAATATTAACAAACGATTGTGTCATCTCAGCCACGAATTGAAATTCAAGGACAGGCACCATTTAAACAATCAGGTGTTTATGAAGCCCAAATTTCAATAACCAACACTAAACCATCTGATGATGAAATTAAAACTAAACAATTTTCCCACCTATGGCAAGGTCATTTTCATCTTAGTGTTAAAGATGGTGTTTTTTCTGAAATAATTGGTGATTCTAAAAACCCTTTGCCTTCATCAATTAATGATGTTGATACTATTTGGGTTATTGTAAATGATTTATTTTCTTCATTATATTCTATTTTTGATGTTACATTAAGAAAAACTTCTGATGAGAAAAAAAGTACTGTTAAAAAAGAAAAAAATGATGTAATTTCTGAACCACCAAAAACTAAACGTTCCTCTAAATCTACTTCAAATTCTGGTTCACCTGGGTCTACTGGTGTAAGAGGTGCAACTGGATTACCGGGACCACTTGGTCAACGAGGTCCATCTGGTGACAAAGGTCCATCTGGTGCAAAAGGTCCATCTGGTCCATCTGGTGACAAAGGTCCACAAGGAGACAAAGGTCCAACTGGTGTTACTGGTGACAAAGGTGATAAGGGTGACAAAGGAGTTACTGGTCTATCTGGTGATAAGGGTGACAAAGGTCCAACTGGTGTTACTGGAGATAAAGGTGCAACTGGATTAAAAGGATCAATTGGTTCAACTGGTGACAAAGGCGAAAAAGGTCCAACTGGTGTTACTGGAGATAAAGGTGCAACTGGATTAAAAGGTGCAACTGGTCCAACTGGTGAAAAAGGACCAACTGGACTTTCTGGCGATAAAGGAATTTCTGGAATCCGCGGAATTCCTGGATTAAAAGGTGACAAAGGTCCACAAGGTGCTATTGGAGATAAAGGATTAACTGGACCTGTTGGAATTTCTGGCGATAAAGGACCAACTGGTACATCTGGAGTTCAAGGAGAAAAAGGAATTCACGGTGCTACTGGCCCTATAGGAGAAAAAGGAACTACTGGTCCATCTGGTGACAAAGGTCCACAAGGTCCACAAGGTGTTGCAGGATCTAAAGGATTAACTGGAGTTCCAGGTCCACAAGGAGAAAAAGGAGAAAAAGGTCTGATTGGCCCTATAGGAGAAAAAGGAACTACTGGTCCACCTGGAATTTCTGGTGACAAAGGCCAACAAGGTCCACAAGGAACACAAGGTGAACGTGGAACTACTGGTCCATCTGGAGAAAAAGGTCCACAAGGTCCACAAGGAATTCAAGGTCCACAAGGTGAACGTGGTCCAGCTGGCCCAATTGGTTCTATTGGAGAACCTGGCCCTATTGGAGGACAAGGTCCTGTAGGTCCAGCAGGTCCACGAGGTCCACCTGGTCCGCCTGGAGAAAAAGGTCCATCTGGTGGTATGTCTCCAGAACAAAAGGCTATTTTCAAAGAACTTTTAGAAATTTTAACAACTAAAGAAATCATTAGTACTGAAGAACAAATTAAATTGATGAGTTATTTGTATTAATTTTACTTTTTAATTTTATTTGAACTTAGATAGTTTTCACTCAACACATTAGAAAAATGAAAACAATTCGTCGTCTATATGACGATTGTTAATTTACAAACGAGTTTATCGTCTTTTTGCTGCTTTTCTCTTTGGAGCTGCTTTGCGTTTTGCTGCTGCCTTTCTCTTTGGAGCTGCTTTTCTCTTTGGAGCTGCTTTTCTATTTGGAGCTGCTTTGGTAGATGCTTTAGTTGATCTACGTTTAGTTGCAGCTTTTCTTTTTGTAGCCATGTTAAAATCGATATTTTCATTGTTTTTCAGTGGTTAAACTAAAAAAATTTACACAAATTGATTACAATTATTGAAGTAATTTTATCCTACAAAATTCTTTTTGATCGTATTTTTTTAAAAATTTTAATTTCTTTTTTTAAATTATTTTGTAATTTTTTAAAATACTGCCTATTTTAGAAATTTTTACGCATGTAATTCGTTATTTTGAAACAATTATTATGATTTTTTATTTTTTTAATTTAGATTTATTTTGTTTTATTGATCTGTAATCTTTGTTTTACCAAATTAAATTCCTCTTCTTTTGATAATTGTGAATACATCTTCATCTTGCATAATGTGATTCAAACCAACTCTTTGTCCTCCAAATTTCACACTTTTACCCCAAACTAATCCATATCTGAATTGTCTTTTTAATCTACGGTGTAATTTGTTACAAATATCTTCAACTGTATCTCCTTCTCTTGCAATAAATGGTTCTTTGAAATCTGTCTCTCCTCCTTTGGGTCGCATGTATATCCTGATAAATTTTAATTTTTCATATATTTTTTCTTTTAGAACTTCTATATTGATATCTGAGTTTGCTGATACTTCAATTACGTCTGATTTTATTTTTGTTTTTAGATCTAATAAAAATTTCTTGTCTACCAAATCAATTTTATTTAAAACTGTAATTGCTTTTGAATAACTAA
The DNA here is from genome assembly GCA_902514095.1 of uncultured marine group I thaumarchaeote. Lineage (GTDB taxonomy): Archaea > Thermoproteota > Nitrososphaeria > Nitrososphaerales > Nitrosopumilaceae > Nitrosopumilus. The sequence continues at coordinate 23,779 of CABXPS010000002.1, forward strand.
TATTTCCTGCAATGTGATCTGCAATTTGTTCTGATGTAATGTCTTCTCTTACTACAACTCGTGCACTAACTAATCCATAAAGATGAAGAATATCTTTAAGATGTTTTTCTGTAATTTTTGTGAGCTTAGTTTGTTGTGCAATTGCAATGCCTCCCATTGATGCTTTTTCAATTGTAATATTTGGAGGTAATTGATTTAATCTAATTCCAATATTTCCTAATTCATTTATTAAAACATCTTCGTGATATGGTTGAAACACATCTAATATCAATAAAACTAAATCTGCTGTTCTTGCAACTGATAAAATTCTTTTACCTAATCCTTTTCCTGATGATGCTCCTTTGATGATTCCTGGAAGATCTAAAACTTGAATTTTTGCACCTCGATAATCCATCATTCCTGGAACAACTGTTAATGTAGTAAACTGAAATGCACCTATTGTAGAATTTGCACCTGTCATTTTATTTAGTAATGTTGATTTTCCAACACTTGGTAATCCTATGAATACAACTGTTGCATCTCCGCTACGCCGAACATCAAACCCATCTTGTTTCATTCCAGATTTTTTGGTAACTTCTGCTTCTTGCTCTCTTTTTAATTTTGCAATTTTTGCTTTTAGTAAGCCTATGTGATGCTCAGTTGCCTTGTTAATCTGAGTTCTTGCCATCTCATCTTGGATGGATTTAATTTTTTCAGGAATTCCCAATACTGTTCATTTTTTGCATTATTCTTTTCCATTAAAACCGTATCACTTTGTTATTTTTTGCTAGGTATGATGACACACTGTTTTATTTATTTTAAAGTAGTTTTTTCTACTAAATTTGCAAAAAAGATTTTGATCAATTAATTTGTAATTTATTTTGTAATTTAATTGTCATAAGTTTTAGTATTAGTTCTTTTGAAGTTACCTTTGTCACGTTTGGAATGTTTTGCTTTATAATTTAGTAAAACTATGCCACTAACAAATCCAATACCACTAATTGCCAAAAGTGGCAGTGTCGCCCTTTCAGGTAAACTATCTACACCTATGGCAATAATACCAATAATGGCAGAAGCAATTATCAAAGTTAAACCGATATATCGTTTATTCAATAAATTACTAAATTTTCTATGAACTTAAGCGTGTTGATGCTTGAAATTTTAATGATAGTGTACTTTGTTATCTTTTACCTTGTCTAGAGGTGTAGTAATTGTTCTATCTGAGCCTTTACAATAATTTTTTCCTTTGTAATGTTTGTGAATTTTAATTTTTGCCATTTTGACACTATCTATTCCGTAGGTTCCGTGATGATCAGATATTTCTTCACTAACAATATGGCAATGTATGGACACATTACACCATTTACACATTATTCTCATTTTGTCTTTCATGGTATTTCTTTAAAAATTATGGACTTAAGCATATGTATAAAAAACTCAAAGAAGATGAAATGAAGAAAGGAATGACCTATTTTGATAATTCTAATTTTGACATTTAATTAGAGTTTAAAATCTAATAATTATTAGATAAAAAATAAACAAATGATCAGATTTTAAAAATTAACTTTTAATTTCATAATATTCTATGGGATTTGATAGTAAACCGAATAATTCCAAAACATTACACACTAGGTTCTGAAGAAGCCTTCCACGATATTTTGTGTAATGCTTAGTTGCCTTGGTCTTTGCTTCAGCACGACTAAGTTAGCCATTGAGGATATGAATGGTAATTCCCATGCCGATGTGGTATTGGTTTTCTATCAATTAGTTTTCATCAGATCTGATAACCACATTCATTACAACGATTAGCTTTTTTATCAAATCTCATTTGATTACATGCAGGACATTGAGTAAAAACCATATCTGATAATTCACTTTGTATCATATCTATTTTTCTGTCTTTTCTTTCTTTTCTTATTACCCAAATTGCACTTACCAATGCAACAGATCCAGTAATCAACCAGAAACTTCCCATTGTTTGAAAAAACAAAAGTAGTAACATCATTGCAAGTGAAATTAACCCATAGCCGATTATAATGAAACTAAAATTACGCCCTTTCATAACTTACAAAAAAAATTATCCTAATTAAAGAAAATTATTATTGAACATTGATGATGTTCTCACTCTAAATTTTCTTTCTTATCTTTAGATTCTTCTTTTGATGTATCTTCTTCTTCCATTAATTTTGAAATTGTGTAATCTTGGTGATCCTTTTGATTTTTGGCTTTTAATTTTTTGATTTGTCTTTTTAGATTTACTCCTGCCCCAATCATAGCAATTCCAAAAAAGATAGCTATTCCCGTATAGAAACTTAGACTGTAAACCATGACAAGAACAATTCCAATCTTTAGGACCGCTATCCCAACTATAATTAGAAGAATCGGGATTTGTTTTATCATAATTTACAAAGATAATTGGGTTTGATTAACTTTGATTGAACGTCTAAGTAGGATAAACTGGATCAGTGATGGAATAGACTGAGCATCTTATTATTTAGTAAAAAAAACTGAATTTTATGAAAAAGAAAACTTTTGCAGTCGATATTGATGGAACTATTACTGAAAATGGTGGTGGTCGAATTCATTTGGATGCACTAGAAGCACTTCGAAGGTTGACTAACATGGGTCATGATGTGATCTATGTTACTGGCAGATCTTCTGTTGAAGCGTATTTACTTTCGGTATTTGGTGGAACTAAAAAAATTGCAGTTGGTGAAAATGGTGGTTGTATTGCTTTGGATGCTGATGATCATGTTTTATTGGGAAATATTGAGGAATGCAATAGGGCCTTTGAATTAATTAAAAACAATATTGAGGGTGTACAAAAAAAACCTGTATTTCCTAGATTAACTGAAGTTGTTTTAGAACGAACTTTTGATATAAATGATGCACGAAAAATTCTTTCTCAAAATAATTTTAATGTTGAATTATCTGATAGTCAATATGCTATTCATATTAATTCAAAAGGCATTGACAAGGGAACTGGATTTACAGAACTCATGAAAAAATTCAATATTTTAAAAGATGATGTTATTGCCATTGGGGACAGTGCCACTGATATTCCATTGTTTAAAGTTGCAAAAACCAGTATTGCTTTGGGTAATGCCTCTGATGCAGTAAGATCTGAGGCTACCATGACTGTATCTGGATGTAGTGGTGATGGTGTTCTTGAAGCAATAGATAAGTTAGCACCAAAACTATCTAGGATATAGTATGACATTTCAAGCCATAATTGAAGAAATTGAAAATAATCTCAAACTGATACTTGTTGATCTTTCGATTTCTGATGTAAGTTTTTCTGTGGAAGTTGCAAAGCCTGGATTTGGTGATGTTAGTTCTAATATTGCATTCTTACTTGCAAAGGAACTACAAAAAAGTCCTAAAGATATTACTCAAATGTTATCTGAAAAATATTCGCAATGTACTAGTACACTTGTTTTAAAAACTGAAGCACATCCGTCTGGTTATCTTAACTTTTTTGCTGATTGGACAAAATTAAGTAAATTGATTCTATCTGAATCATACCTTGATACATTTGGGGATGTTGATATTGGAAATAATTCAAACATTATAGTAGAACATACAAGTGTAAATCCTAACAAAGCATTACACATTGGTCATATTAGAAATATTGTAGTTGGTGATACTGTTTCTAGAATTTTAAGTAAGGCAAATTACAAAGTTAATGTTCTCAATTACATTGATGATTCTGGTTTACAGGTAGCTGATATTATTGTAGGGTTCAAACATTTGGGATTTGATGAAGAACCTCCAAATGGAAAAAAGTTTGATCATTATTGTGGTGATGATGTTTATGTTAAAACTACTCAAAAATATGAACTTGATTCTTCTCTTGAAGAAATTAGAAAAAATACTTTGAAAGAACTTGAAGATGGTAATTCTGAAACTGCTGCATTTGGGGATCTCATTACTCGAAAAGTTCTAGCAGGTCAATTACAAACATGTTGGAATCTCAATGTCTCCTATGATTGTCTTAATTTTGAATCTCAAATTATTCGTTCAGGATTATGGTCCAAAATATTTGAAAAACTCAAAGAAATGGGTCTCATAGAGTTTGAGAATGAAGGCAAAAATGCTCAATGTTGGGTTATTCGTGGAGATGGTAAGGAGGAAGACAAGGTAATTGTTCGAAGTAATGGAACTGCTACATACATTGCCAAGGATATTCCTTATGCTGCATGGAAATTAGGCTTGTTAGATGACCCATTTCACTATCAAAAATATGATGCCACTCAACCTAATTCTAAAACTCTATGGCAGACATCTTTGAATGATGAGAATACTACTGCTCAAAATTTTACTGCTCAAAAAGTTGTCACTGTAATTGATTCACGTCAAGAAAGATTACAAAAAATTATCACCGTATTAATAGAAAAATTCAATTCAATTCCTGATAGTTATATTCATCTTGGATATGAGTCTGTGACATTAAGTTCTGATACTGCAAAAACTCTTGGATTAGATACTGATGGAAAACAAGCTCAGATGTCTGGTAGAAAAGGATTGTATGTTAGTGCTGATTCTGTATGTGAATTATTAAAACAAAAAATTATTGAAGAAACTAAAAAACGACATCCTGAAATGACTGATTCAGAAATTGAAAAAATTGCTCAATCTGTTTCAATTGGAACTTTACGTTATGAGATGATTAAACAAGATTTAGATAAAATAATTACATTTGATTTGGCAAAATCCCTTAGTTTAGAAGGTGACACTGCTCCATACATTCAATATGCATATGCTAGAGCATCAAGAATTTTAGAAAAATCTGGAATTACGCCCACTACTGATGTTGATTTTTCATTACTTCAAGAAAAATCTGAACTTGATTTAGTTAAAACAATTGGTCTTTTTAATTTACAAGTTCGTGATGCTGCAAATAATTTTGCACCTAAAGTAATCGCTAGATACTGTCATGATTTGGCAGTAGCCTTTAATTCATTTTATGAACATGTAAAAGTTTTAGATTCTGACAATGATGCTTTGAAATCCTCTCGTGTATGTTTGGTGAATTCTTTTAATTTAACTTTGGAGAAAGCCCTTGATCTACTTGGAATTGATTCTCCTACTAGGATGTAGGTTTTTAGAAATTCTAAATTAAATTATTATCAAAAGAATGTCACTGGCAACCGAAGTTGCCAGCGGAGAATTTATTGTTTAACAACCAAAATCATTAAACATACAATACCAATTCTCGCGGCGTGCAAATTGTAATTTTATGAATTTACAAGTTTTACAAAAAGGTTAGTATTTCATTAATTGTATGATTTTGTGCCTAAATTTTGGTCATATTTTTGAAAATTTTACATATCAGCAAAATCTTGGATCAGATCTTATGCGAATAACATTTTTAGTAATTTTTGCGTTATCAGTAATTATTCCAATTGGAGTGAATGATGCTTTTGGTGCATTTATGCATGATAATAACTGTAATTCACTCAAACACATACCAAATAATTCTTGGAAATTATTTTTGTGTTCAACTGTGGAGATTAATGGGGATGTATCTGGTATTACATTAACAAACACCGATCATTTTGGTGACTCTGTTGCAAACATAGGTGACCTTGACCTTGACGGTGTTAATGACTTGGCAGTAGGTGCGAAGAGAGATGACGCTGGTCCTGGTACAGACGCTGGTGCTGTATACATTTTGTTTATGAATGCAGATGGCTCTGTCAAATCAACTGAGAAAATTGATCATACAACTACAAACGGTCCTACATTAAGAACTGAAGATCGTTTTGGTGATTCTATTGTAAACATAGGTGATCTTAACGGTGACGGTATCAATGATTTAGCAGTAGGTGCAGTAAATGATGATACAAAGTCAAACGGTTCATTCGGTGGTAAAAATTGGAATGCAGGTGCAGTTCATATTTTGTTTCTTAATAGAGATGGCACTCTTGCAAGAGATTCTGAGGTGATTAACAGTTCTACTGATATGGGTCCTACATTATTAACTGGAGATGCTTTTGGAATGGGAGTTGCAAATATTGGTGACCTTGACAATAATGGTTATAATGATTTAGCAGTAGGTGCAATGCTGGATGGTGCTGGTAATCGTGGTGCAATACACATTTTGTTCATGGATGAAAATGGTGGTCTTGCAGAAGAAACTGAGAAAATTGACGGTTCAACTACAAACGGTCCTACATTAGGAAATGGCTATTGGTTTGGTGGTTCCGTTGCAAACATAGGTGACTTTGACTTTAATGGTGTCAATGATTTTGCAGTAGGTGCAAACCTTAGCCCTGGTGGCGGTTCAGTAGCAACAGGAGCAGTATACATTTTGTTCATGGATGAAGATCCTGGAAATGGTCTTGCAAAAGCAACTGTGGTGATTGACGATACAACTACAAACGGTCCTACATTATCAGATGATGATCGTTTTGGCTCTTCTGTTGTAAATATGGGTGACATCGATGGTAATGGTGTCAATGATTTAGCAGTAGGTGCTCGTGGTGATGATGAAGGTGGATCATGGAGTGGTGCAGTGCACATTTTTTTTATGAGTGCAGGGGGTTCTGTTAATTCAACTATAGAGATTAACAGTTCTACTACTCATAAGGGTCCTACAATATCAGCTGGAGATGCTTTTGGTACTGGTCTTGCGCACATAGGTGACATGAATGGTAGTGGTGTCAATGATTTGGTGGTGGGTGCTAATTTAGATAACGGAGATGGTTCAGATCGTGGTGCAGTTCATATTTTATTTCTGACGGATGAAATTGAAAAAGTCAAGAAATCTTCAGATTGCTATGACTGTGAAGCACCAAAACTAACTAAAGTTGAAGTACACATAACGTCTCCAAATTTCGACACTCAACGCATATCTACATCTAGTGAAATTTGGAATTTTGATCAAGACACTCCACTACCAATGTTTGGAGATTCTATCACCCCAATTGTAGCAGACCTTGGGGATGAGGTTGAAATTATTTTAGAATTAACAGACAATAGAACTTTGGAAACAATTGCAGATAGTGGAACGTATACAAATTTCTTAAACAAACCTGATGACATGAATAATTTCTATACAAACAATTTTGATGAGTATGGAAAAGTTAGTACCACATTTTATGAATGGTATCAAACAGGTGATGATTTGTTTTATGATTATGCAAACACTGTAGAGTGGAGTGATGCAGATGTCACAATACAAGAATCTGGAGAATTTGTAGAAGAAGGATCTGTTGAAAATCTCGATGAATTAGTTGGAACATTTACCATTTCATTTAAGATGAAATTTTTGCAACCAATGCAAACAACTGATGTATGGATTCAAGCAACAGATCTTAATGGAAATTTTTTCAAAGTTGCATTACCGTTAACTTTGGAAATATCAGGTTCTGAACCCCTTGTGTTTGATTCTCCATTACGTCAAAAAGTAGTTAGTTTCTTTGATGAAGAGATGCTTGCTGAATTAGTTTCTAATTGGGATGGGTCTTCACAAGATGTTGCTGAATTGGAATTATTAATTGGAATTCCTGCTGAATCCATGCCTAAATGGGTCGTAAATCTTGCAACATGGGTATCTGAGGATAAAATTACTGCTGGTGATATGATTGTTGCAATTGAACATATTATTAACAATTAATTCTTTTTTCTAGGTCTTCGACGAGGGTTTAACTCATAAAATCTTTCAATATTATCAATCCATTGTTTAGTTTCAGGTAAACGTGAACGTGCATGTGGTCTTTTTCCATTATTTGATAAAACTTCACTATGATCTTTGTAAAACTCATCTATCTCATTTACTAGTACATCTAGAAATTCTGATGCCCCTTTGGCTTCCATACCTTTAGGTTCTCTATGACTAATGATTGATTTAGCTAGTGTGTCTACTTTAGCTATTTTTAATTTAAATTCACTTAATACTCTATGTTCAAAAGAAATCATTTCTTTTATTTCTCCTTTAACTAGTGTATGTATATTTTGGCATATTTTAAAAATTCAATTTTTTATCCATACATGGATTTATCTAGAGTTTCTTCTCCTAAATTATTTTTTGAAGAGAAATTACTAAAATTTGAACGTAGGATTTTTTGCGTATGTCCTGATACTCTTGCTACATTGTCCCAAACATTGTGAAATGAAATTCTATCTAAATTCTGTTCATCTATATGTGAAAATATTGCTAAACCTGCAATACTTTCTCCATCTTTAATCCATTGATGACCTATATTGCATATTGTGCAAATTTCACTAATTTCCATAACTGCTTTTGAAAATGATGGATTTGTCTTAACTAGTAATTTTGAATCTTCTGGAGAGAATCTCATATTTACATTAACATGCACTCTATCTTCTCGGTTTGAATTTTTACTAACAATTACATTTGTTCCTACATGGAATTGCCAATCTACCAAATCACTTTTTTCTTTAATTTTTTCAGTTTGATCTTCATATTTGACATTAGTTATTTTGATAAATCCTTCAACTAATTTTTTCATTTCTAGTGATGTTTTTGTCATAGTTTTTCTTTTTTTTGTTAGTTATATTTTTGATTGAAGAAAAAAGAGTTAATGGCTGTGTCCACAACCACAGGAATCATGTCCTTCACTACCTTGAGATTCTTTTCCTGCACATCTAGAACATTTGTCTGATCCCATTGGAGAAAAGAAGCTAATTCCACATGATACGCATTTCGTATTTGCCATAATATTGCTAAAAAATTGCGCTATTTATTGAATACGCTTTGATTTAAGAAAAATATGGCTATTTGTAATTATTCACTTTTTTGAAAAACACGGTATTCTCCAATTATTGAATTACATTGGTGGCATGTATATTGACCTCTCTCTATTAACGTCAATCCATCTGCAACTGCTTCGTTTGGTTTTTCTTCAATCTGTATTTGAGTTGGACCATCAAATTCAGAATTACATTGTTTACAAAAATGTTTTATCATTTTTGTTGTATCTAGTTTTTCAAGTGAAGCCAAAAAATGTTTATCCATATTTGGAATTAGTTTTGATTTTGTAATTTGTTCATCTGTTAGATCTGCATTTACCCATCCACCTGAACCTGCTAATTGAATTTCTGTCAATTTGTATTGCTACTTTTTTTGGTATTAATAAGTCAAAATGAAATTAATAGTCTTGTTGAAATTAAATTTTTAATGGAGACTTACTATGATTTATCGTTTCTTGATGCTACTTCTGGTCGTGAATTTGAATTATTCGTAATTGAATTATTTGAAAAATTAGGTTACTCTTCAACTGTTACAAATCGTTCAAAAGATTATGGATGCTCTATAATGTTTCAACAAGGAGATTATAGAATTGCAGTTCAAACTAAACGTTCTGAATCTGAATTAACTTTCACATCTGTTCAGAGAGCCTTGGATTCATTGAAAAAATATAATGCCCAATTGGCTATGGTGATTACCAATAACAAATTCATTTCTTCTGCAAAACAATTGGCAAAAATTAAGAATATTACTTTAATTGACAGAAAAAAATTATTGGATTTGATTAAATTATCCAATTTACCTGTGAGCCATACCAAGGATTTCATCTCCTTTACTGAAAAAATCCGTAAAGATGCTATCAAATATGGAATTGACAAAGAGTCTTTCAAGTTTCTTGGTCTAGATGTTCCTAAGACTGATCACAGTCTTTTAACCAAGGATGCTTATGGTCGACCTTATCCTCTTAATAATAAAAAAGAAAAATTGATTGATATTTTTAAAGAAATAAGAGGTGATGATGAAATTTCTGTTCAAAAAGAAGTGTTGCTAAATTCTATGGAAAAATATCCTTTAATGTTTGGTACTCGAAATGACTCTGAAATATTTTTAGACTACATGGTTGAAGAATTCATGATTTTTAAATCAAAAACTGATTATTACAATCTACTTTAATTGTCACTATCATCACCATCTCTGTTAATATTTTCACATTCTGGCATTGATTGGGATAATTGGTCATCTTGCTTAATCCGATAATCTAATGTGTCCATCAAATAATTATTTTTTTATTCTTTTTATTTTTATCTGGACTGATGTTTGATGGTTTTGTTCAAATTTTTATCAAAAAAGTTAATCAACCCAATCAATTCATGATATGTTGTAATGAGTTTAGGTGGCAATTTGTTGTTTTTTGGTTCTGTAATTCTAATTTTAGATGTTTTATTATTTTCAGGATTGTTTCCATCTGAGTCATTAAATGATCCTACTATGCATGAACCCTGGATTCATCTTCCTGTTGTTGGGACCTTATCCTTTGTAGGAGTTCTTACTTTATTTTTAACAATTTTTGGATCAATAATTTTGCTTAGTGGAATTATTTCCATTAAAAGAAACAGATAATTTTTCCCCAATTTGTTGTTGATGCAGTCACATATACTATTATTTTACGTCTCTTCAATCATGTACTATGGGTAAGATTTCTCTAATTATTGGAATAATTATTGGAATTATATTTTCAGTGGCATTTCCTGAAGTTGCTCAAACCATTAATGATGCAATAATGCCTACAATCCAATCCATAAGTGAAAAAATGATTAATTGGATAACTACATAGTCTATTTTTCTAGTTGTGGACAAAGATTCTTATCTTAAATTTTTAGAAAAATATTATGGCAATAATTAAAAATAAATCTCCTGTTTTATTTTTCTATAATAATTCTAAAAAATGGTTAATGAATATTTCAAAAAAAGAGTCACTTCATACTCACATTGGTGTCCTTAAACATGCTGATGCCATTGGAAAAGAATATGGTTCTCGATTAATGACAAACAAAGACAAGTACGTGTACTTGCTTGAACCCACAATGTATGATTATATTATGAAAATCCAACATGGCACTCAAATTGTTTATCCAAAAGATCTTGGTTACATCGCTGCCCGTGCAGGAATTCAAGATGGTCAAAAAATACTTGAAATAGGAACTGGAAGTGGCTCAATGACTTCTTTTGTTGCAAGTATTGTAAAACCCCGTGGACATGTTTACACTTTTGATATAGATGAAAATTTCATGAAAATTGCAGAAAAAAATATTCGTAGATCTGGTGTTTCTAAATATGTCACTCAACACAATTTAGATCTAAAAACTTCTAAAGACACTCCAGTTACTGATATGGATGTTGCATTAATTGATCTTGGTGACCCTTGGATTATTATTCCTAAAGTAAGACAGATGCTAAAAGGTAGTGGATCTATATTTGCAATATGTCCAACTATGAATCAATTAGAAAAATTAACCATGGCATTAGTTGAAAATGAATTTACTGATATTGAATCAACTGAGCATATTATAAGAACAATTGAGGCCAGAGATGGAAAAACACGACATTCTTTCCAAGGAATTGGACATACTACTTACTTGTGTTTTGCAAGAAAAGCATTCTTTGGAAGGAAAGCAAAAGCAACAACTAAAGCAAAAGCAACAACTAAAGCAAAAACAACAACTAAAGCAAAAACAACAACTAAAGCAAAAACAACAACTAAAGCAAAAGCAACAACTAAAGCAAAAACAACTAAAAAAAGTACAAAAAATTAGATTAATTTCCACATTTTCTTGAAAACAATATTTATTCATCTAATATCTAGAATGTTGTATATTGGAACTTCAAACACTTTCATCCTCAATCGTTCAAAATTTTATACCTACAAGAAAATCTACATCTCGAAAAGGTGATAATGGAATTGTACTTGTGGTTGGTGGAAGTTACATTTACCATGGAGCCCCAGTATTATCCTCACTTGCTGCACTTAGATGTGGTACTGATTTAGTTTATACTTGTGTTCCAAAAATCAATGTAACTCCAACTCGTGCAATTTCCCCAAATCTTATTGTAATTCCTTTAGTTGATCAAAAATTAACTCTTGGTGCTGTAAAGAAACTTGTTGGTGCTTTGCCTCGTAATCTACATTCTGCAACAATTGGGATGGGTCTTGCAATACAAGAAAAAAATTCATTACTGCATCTTGTAAAATCTCTTTTGGATCGAGATGTTAGACTATCTTTAGATGCAAGTGCATTAATCCCAGAAATTTTACCTATTTTAGCTCACAAAAATGTTGTAGTAACTCCTCATGCTGGTGAATTCAAAAGATTGTTTGGTGATGTCCCTTCTGATTCCAATCTTGAACGAATAAAATTAGTTGAAGAAAATGCTTTAAAACATGGAATAACTATTCTGTTAAAAGGTCCTACTGACATTATATCTGATGGTAAAATTACTTATCTTTGTGAAAAAAATACCCCTGCAATGACTGTTGGAGGTACTGGTGATGTGCTATCTGGATTAGTTGCTGGATTATTGTCTACAAATAGAAATACTTTGGAATCTGCAGCAGCAGCTAGCTACATCTGTGGTTTAGCTGGAAAAGAAGTTCAAGAAAAATTGGGACTTCATATTACTTCCATGGATTTGATTGATTCAATTCCTAGTGTGATGAAACCTTTTGATAAAATTGTATGATTAGAATGAATGCATTAAAACATGTAGATACTCATATGGGTGAACTTGTTTCTGATCTTCAAAAACTAATACGACAACCTAGTGTATCTGCAAAAAATGAGGGTATTGAAGAATGTGCAAAATTAGTTAAAACATTATTGAAATCTTCTGGTCTTAAATCTGAAATTTTGCGATTAAAAAAAGGTGTAGCACCAATTGTGTTTGCTGAGATAAAATCTAAAAAAAATCCTGGTAAAACATTGATGTTCTATAATCACTATGATGTTCAACCTGCAGAACCTTTTGATTTGTGGGATGATCCTCCATTTAGTGGAGTGAGAAAAGGAAATAAAATTTTTGGAAGAGGTTCTACTGATGATAAGGGTGAATTAATTACTAGAATTAAAGCCGTTGAGGCTTGTTTGGTGACAACTAGTGATGTTCCTTGTAACATAAAATTTGTAATTGAGGGTGAAGAAGAAACTGGTAGTGCTCATATTGAAGAATATTTGAAAAAATACAAAAAGAAATTTTCTAATGATGGTGTGATTTGGGAATTTGGATATGTTGATGCAAAAAATAGACCCATCATTGGGCTTGGAATGAAAGGATTGTTGTTTGTTGAACTATCTGTAAAAGAATCTATTCGTGATGCTCATTCTAGTTTAGCTGTGTTAATCAAAAATCCTGCATGGCGATTAATTGAAACTGTAAAAACACTTAGAGATTCTGATGGAAAAATTCTCATTAAAGATTGGTATAACGAAGTCCTTCCTTTTTCAAAAAAAGATTTAGAATTAATTGAAAAAGAACCTTTTGATCAAAATGTATTCAAAAAAGAATTTGGAATCCAATCTTTTGTAGGGAATAAAAAAAATCTTGATGCAAAAAAGGCTTTAGTCGGTGATGCAACATGTAATATTGCAGGATTTGTTTCAGGTTATACTGGCGATGGAGCTAAAACTGTTCTTCCTGGTGAGGCTTTGGTAAAAATTGATTTTAGATTAATTCCTAAAATGGATCCAAAGAAACAAGTTATTCGATTAAAAAAACATCTAAAATCACATGGGTTCAATGATGTAAAAATTAAAATCTTTCATGGGGAGGCTGCAGCTAGAACTGACTCTTCACATCCTTTCGTATCTCAAGTAAAAAATGCAGCTGACAAGGCTTTTGGAAAATCAATTTTGAATGTTTCAAATGCTGGCACTGGTCCCATGTATCCTTTTGTTGATATTTTAAAATCCCCTTGTATTTCTATAGGAAGTACGTACATGTTTTCAAGAATTCATTCTCCAAATGAATTTGCTAGAGTTGATTTGTTAAAGAAAACTACTAAATGCATTTGTTTGATTATGGAAAATTTTGGAAAAAATTAGTGAAGACATCTAGGAATTTTTTTAATTAGTTGTGATAATGATATTCTTCCTGGACCTATAACAATAATCACTAATGCTACTGCAAGTAAGATTAAATCTAATTCAATTCCTTTGTCCCCTGTGATACTTTGGGCACCTTTAACGTGAAATATTGCTCCCACCATAATTATTGAAATCACTGATGCTGAAATTCTATTCAAAACCCCTATGATTAGTAGTATGCCTGGAATTACTTCAGCTAATGCAATAATTATTGCTAATTCTCCTGGAATACCCATTGATGAGATCCAACCAACAAACCCATCATTACCAAATTTACTATATCCATGAATAATGAAAATTGTTCCCATCACTAATCTTAATCCAAGAAATACCACATCGTTCAAGATTTTTTCTTTAATTTCACTAGTAGTCAATTTATTCAATCTCTTTTTCTATTATTCTCATAAAAAAGATATGGTTCGTTCTAACTTTGTACTACATAATTCTATTATTTTGTAGTATTAATGATCTATTGTTTTTAAATTTTAGCCACAAATTTGATCTGTATTGTAGAAAGCCCTTTATTATGTGATAAAATTATTTGAAATATGTCAATGTATATGCCAGGAGCAACTGCTGTTGGAATTACTTTTGATGGTGGTGTAGTTTTTGCCAGTGAAAAAAGGATCGCATTTGGAAATTTCCTTGTAAGTAAAACAACAAAGAAAACTTTCTCTATTACTGATAAAGTTGGTGCAACTTGTGCTGGCCTTGTTGCTGATATGCAAATTTTAACTTTACAAATTTCAGCTCTTGCAAAGATTAGAAAAATGGATCTAAAGAGAGATGTTCCTCCTAACACTGTTGCTAAAATGATGTCAAATATGATGTATGAGCGAAGATACTTTCCATTACTTACACAAGTAATTATTGGTGGTGTAGTTGATAAACCAATTATGTATACTCTTGATCCTTTGGGTTCAGTACTTCCTGATGAATATGCCGCAGTTGGTACTGGTGCTGAAATGGCATTAGGTGTTTTAGATCCTCAATTCAAACCAAACATGACTAAGGATGAAGCTGTCTCTTTGGCAAAACATGCAGTTCGTGCAGCCGCCTTGAGAGATTCTGCAAGTGGTGATGGATTGGATATACTTGTAATTACTACAGACGGTACAGAAGAATTTACTGAAAGTATTAAATAATTTTTGAGTTAATTGTAAATCGTTTTACCCGTTTCCCAGAATTTATCTGAAATATAATGTATGTTTTGTATCACTTCTCCTTTTTCCATTTTTTCTAATTCTGAACTTGACACCATTGCTTTTCCAACTGCTAAAAATTTATGATGTGTTTCTTCAACAATGCAGACAAGTTTCCCTTTTTCAAACTCTGTAAATTTTTTAATACCTGGTCTCATTAAATTTGCACCTTTACACATGAATTTGACTGCACCCATATCTACTTCTACATTAGGAAATTTTTTTAAAATTTCTGTTTCTGATAAAAATGGCAAGTAGTCTTCATTTATTTTTAATATTTTCAACCCTTCCCCTGTAATTATTTGAGCATCATTCAAAATTTGATGCACTCTAACGTTTTTCATTTTAGGAAATTCTATCCTCCAATCTTCTGATACTTTTTTTAGTAATGCTGATGTTTCACTTTTTGAAATTAAGTTAGATTTCAATTCTTTGCAATCTCTTGTCTAATATCTAAAAGATCTCTTAATATTGAACTTGCTGTTTCAGTCCCTCCTGCACCTTTTCCAATTATTGTTTGAGTTCCAGAATGTTCTGATGTAAATGCAATTGCATTTAATGTTCCATTTACTCCTAATGGGTCATCTTTTGGTATTTCTTTTGGACTTACCACTAGTTCATTATCACATGATGCAATTAATTTTAGCACTGAATTATTTTTTTCAGCTTTTTTAATATCTTCAATTGTTACTTTTCTTATTCCGATACATTTTATGTCTGGCATTGTAACTTTCATCCCCATAATCCAATTGGCAAGAATGACTAATTTTGCAGCAGCATCTAACCCATCTAGGTCTAATGCTTCATCAGCTTCAACATATCCTTTATCTTTTGCATCTTTTAGTGCTTCATCAAATGATAAACCTGTGGTCATATTTGATAAAATATAATTTGTTGTACCGTTTAATATTCCTGCAAACGATGTAATTTTTTCCCCCCTTAAACTATTTTTAGCATAATCTAATATTGGAGTTCCTCCTCCTACTGTTCCACTAAATTTGAACATCACTTGATTGTATGTTGCTAATTCCATTAATGATGGGAATGCTAATGCTAATGGGCCTTTATTTACTGAAATAACATGCATGCCTTTTTTCATTGCAGTTGTTATGTGTGTCATTCCAGGTTCTGCATCTTTGTAATTACTTGCTGTAGTTTCAATTAACACATCTGCTTCTATATTTTTTAAGATTTCATCACCTGTCATACTATTGTTTTTTTCTGAATAATTTTTTACCGTTCCATATTTTTCCTTTATTTTTATTAATTCATTTAATTTTAATCCTGATTGTTCTACTGCACTTCCTTTACTGTCAAAAACTGCTACTAATCTTGGTTTCAACCCATATTTTGCATACAGTTCCTCGTCTCTTGATTCAAATAGTTTTACTAAACTTTGAGCAACAACCCCAAAACCACATAGTATGATTTTCATGTTATTTCATCCTTTTTTGTTATGTAATTATGTTTCATTTTATTTCTCTTTGATTCCTTCTCCTTAATTGTGTTTTATTAATAATTTTTTAATATGGATTATTGAATTGAATCTTTGATTTTTACAGTCATGCTTGTAATTATTCATCTTTTTCATGTTTTAATGAAACTGAATTAATACAATATCTTTGATTTGTTGGCTTTGGTCCGTCATCAAACACATGTCCTAGATGTGAGCCACATTTTTTACAATTAACTTCTGTACGCACCATCCCGTAATCTGTATCTGAAACATATTCTATGTTGTCTTCTGATATTGGCTTCCAAAAACTTGGCCAACCAGAACCTGAATCAAATTTTGTATTTGACGAAAAAAGATTTTCTCCACAACATACACATTTGAAAGAACCTTCTAATTTACTATCGTTATACTTACCTGAAAATGGTGGTTCTGTCCCGTGATTAATACAAATTTCATATTGTTCTGGTGTTAATTGTTCTTTCCATTCTTTAGGATCTTTTGCAATTCTATCTGTCATAGATCATTCTAGATTTATTGCTATTAGAATTTTGTTCTATTTTTTTATCTTTTTTCTTTTTTCTTCTGTTCTTTTTTCAGATTCAAATCTTTCTAAATCATATTCTTTTAAATCCACAAATTTCATAATTTTACTTAAGTTTGGATGAACTTTGTTAATTTGTTTGTACATCTCTTGTGCAACACGTCTGTAATCAATATGTCCTTGTGGTATTGTTCGTAATTCAATTAAATGACATGCTTCTCTTAAATTTAATTTCATAAAATATGGATAATTATATGCAAAATTTACTACATATTGACTTTGTTCAGGAAACTTTTTTCTAATTTTTTCAAAAGTTGTTTTTGTATTATTCATACATTCTTTGAAATCTTTTTCTAATCCTAATATTTTAATTTCTTTTGGTAATGTATATCCATGATCTGTTGTTAGCAATTGTCTTTCTAATGTAAGTGCTCTATGTCTATGAAAATCTCTAAACATTCCAAAATTATTGCACAGATCAAATGTATAATACGTATTTTCAAACGCACGAGATGGTCTATGTCTTCTATTTGTTCTTATTTTTGCAAATTCATTAATAATCTTAATTTTTCTTTTTGCAGATATTTTCTTAACTTGTTGCATAATGCTATGATATGATGTGCTTGGTGATTGTTCATACATAATGGATGTAATGATTGTGTTAAGTGCTTGTTTTTCTGATTCATAGTCTGTTAATTTTGTAATTGCTCCTTTTACTGGATTTGATTTTATTTCTTTAAGTGCGATTGATTTTGATTTATTTTTTACATCTTTGAGATATTCTTGAAATGCTTTTCCATATTTATCGTCTGCTCTTTTAACAAATGATTTGATTGTCGTCTCTAACTCTTTTTTGATTTTTGAGGCTAATTTTTGTTCTTCATCTAGTTCAGATGAGCCTAATACTGTCAAAAGATATTCAAATGCTCTTCCATTTCCTGTAATCCCTACATTTGTTAAAGTTGAGGCTGGCAATAATCCTCGTAGAATATCTAATGCTTTTGCTTTAGTTGAACCTTTGTAAATCATATTTGCTGATTTAACATCACTTTGATCTTTTAATTTGCCAAATAATTTTTCTTTTCCATCTGTCGAATCTTTGAAACTATATTTTTCAATTGGGTATTTTTCTCTAATGTAATTTACCATTGGTTCGATATTTTTAGAATAAATATCAAAAGAAAGATTACAACTATCCTCATACATATTTGCAAATTTTGAATTCATAATTTTTTCATCTCTATAGAATCTGTATTTGCCATTTTCTTTTTTATTCCATGTGACGTACCTTGAAGATTTTTCCAAGTATGATAGTCCAATTCTTCTATCTTCAATTTTTTTTACTGCAATATTTGATAGTCCTTCTATTGCAATTTGAGCTTCACCCAATTCTGCAACAGAATCGTCCCCATATTCTAGTAAGACTCTGTCGTAAAATTCCTCTCCTCTGTTTTTATTTTTTAAAAATTCGTCGAGAAATATTCTTCTCATACTTTTGTTTGTTCTACTATATCTTGACATCAATGCTCCACGATCAACTTGACGTGGCGTAATAATTGCAAATACACTGTCTTCTGTATTTGAAAAATGATCTGATAAAGTTATTTTTTCTTTACTTGAGAATTCTGACAATATGGATAAATAATTTCACAATTATAATACTCTATTTCTTTTTTCCAATCTGAATTAGATCGGGACCTTTTTCTTTATTTTTATCATTCCCTTTAGCTTGCCATCTTAACAACACTTCTTTAAATCCTGCAGCATCAGCTTCGTTTTCTGTATACATTATTGTTGTGACCCAAAATCCGCCCTTAGCTGTTTTTCCACCAATTGAATTCATCCAAAAATCATTTGGCAATCCTTCCATTGCTTTGTTATTTGGCTCTTTTACAGCTGCATCCCATCTACTTGCAACAAAACTAAGAATTTTATCAAGGTCTTCTTTTTGAATCATGTTTTTATTGAAAAACATCTAAATTTTAAAATTTCTATTGAGCACAATATTTGAAATTAGTGAATTTAATCTTACTAAAACTAAAAAAATTTCTTACACTTTGTCGGTTATACAAATCTCATTAGTAACTACCATGACAAACGACGATATCGAAATAATCGGTAAACACGTCAAAGACATGTACGGAACATTCATGGGTAAAGTCGTAGGAACACTCACTGAAATTGACGGTAGTATTCAATCCGTTGGTATTGATTGCGGTTCTCAAGGATTACAGCAAATCCAATATGAGCAACTTGTAGTCCAAGGTGAAACTGTAATCTTCATTCCTAAATGGAGACTCGACTCTCAAAGACTCATTCGTGAAAAACAACTCACTCTACGTCGTCTAGCAGCATTGATGGATATTGTTTCAGAAAATGATGATATGAAAGCAGACGCTGAAATCATTCATGAAAAATACAAATCCAAACTTGCATCATTAGATGAAATGGAATGTGAAATCAAATCTAAACTTGAGGAAAGATTGATTGAGTTAGACACACAAATGAAATCTGCAAAAATGTTATCGTTTGATGCCAAAGTACAATTCAAAAGTAATGAAATCTCTGAGGCAACATTTGAAACTGTGAAATCATGCACAACTGAGGTAATTGAACATGTGACACATGAACAATCTGAAATTTCAAATGTAAAGAGTAGAATTACTGACCTTGAATTGGAAGTGCAAAAGATAACAACACCTGCAGAAGTGGATATTCAAGAATCTGCCGTTTCATATCTGGAGACAAATGAACCACAACAAGTAGTTCAAACAATACTTCCAGAAGCACCAACACAACCAATTGTAACGCCTTCAGAACCAATTGAAGCTCAAGTACCACAAATACCTGAACCTCCAACTGAATCTGAAGTGACTTTTACATTCCCAGACCCACCTCAACAGGTGAAATCAGACACATCTAAAGACGACAACGATAATGATTGGTTAGCTAGAATGGAAGCACAATAATTTTTTTAATTTATTTTTTTAACACTTAGAAAGATCTAACTTTATACACTTTTTGATGTCTGAAAAATATACCATTGGACTTGGTAACAATGATGTAATTTTACGAAAAAAAGCAAATTCTGATTTTGTCTCTTTTTGGGATGAACAGGCTCATAATTTGAGTTGGTTTTCCCCTTGGGATAGAACTCTTGATTGGACTCCTCCTTTTGCTAAATGGTTTGTTGGAGGCACAATTAACGCCTCATATAACGCTCTTGATATTCATCAAAATACCAAATCTGACAAACCTGCAATTTTGTGGGAGGGTGAAAATGGTGATTCTAAAACATATACCTACGGTGATTTATTCATTGAAGTTCAAAAATTTGCTAATGTTTTAAAATCTCTTGGGGTAAAAAAAGGAGATAGAGTAACCATCTATCTTCCTATGGTTCCAGAATTACCTATTGCAATGCTAGCATGTGCAAGAATTGGTGCCATCCATACTGTTGTATTTTCTGGATTTAGTGCTGCATCCATTAAAGATAGAATTGAGGATTCTAAATCTAAAATTGTGATTACTGCTGATGGTGGTTATAGACGAGGAAAAATTATTAAACTTAAAGAGGTAATTGATGATGCAATTAAGGACTTTGAATTTGTTGAACATGTTATTGTTCTAGAAAGAACAAAAAACAAAATTTATCTTTCTACAAAAGACAAATTATGGAAAGATTTGATGGAAACTATTTCTGATTCTTGTGATGCTGAAAAATTACCTAGTGATCATCCTCTTTACATTTTATACACTTCTGGAACTACTGGAAAGCCTAAAGGAGTTTTACATGGAACAGGTGGATATCTGACGCATCTTTATTCTACTTTCAAATGGGCATTTGACATTAAAGATTCAGATGTATTTTTTTGCACTGCTGATATTGGTTGGGTAACTGGACATAGCTATGTAGTTTATGCTCCTTTACTTCATGGTGCAACTCAAATAATGTATGAAGGTGCCCCTGATTTTCCTGATGTATCGAGAATGTGGGATATTTTACAGAAATATCATGTTAGTATTTTCTATACTACTCCAACTGCTCTTCGAATGTTTATGAAATTTGGCGATGATATTCCAAATTCATTTGATCTTTCTTCTTTACGTTTACTTGGAACTGTTGGCGAACCAATTAATCCTGAAGTTTGGAAATGGTATTACAAAACTATTGGAAAAGAGAAATGCCCTATTATTGATACTTGGTGGCAAACAGAAACTGGGGGTATGATGATATCTTCATTACCTGGAGTGGAAACCATTCCTTTGAAGCCTGGTTCTGGGACTTTACCCATTCCAGGTACTGCTATTTCTGTAGTTGATGAATTTGGAACTGAAGTTCCTCCTAACACTAAGGGTTATCTAATTATTAAAAATCCTTGGCCCGGTATGCTTTTGACATTATGGGGAGATGATGAAAAATACAAAACTGTCTATTGGTCAAAATATCCTAATTGTTACTATCCTGGTGATTATGCTCTAAAGGATGATGATGGATATTTATGGTTACTAGGACGTGCTGATGATGTTTTAAAAATTGCAGGTCATAGAATTGGAACTGCTGAACTTGAAAGTTGTATTGTATCTAATGATGATGTTGCAGAATCTGCTGTATGTGGAATCCCTGATGACATTAAAGGTGAGGTAATTATAGCATTTGTTGTTTTAAAAGATGGAATTACAACTGATAAAAATATTTTAGAAAAAAACCTTCATGTTCAAATCCGAAATGATATTGGGGCTATTGCTTCTCCTAAACAAATCTATTTTGTTTCAAAACTTCCAAAAACACGTAGTGGAAAAATCATGCGACGATTATTGAAATCTATTGGTAATGGTGAAAAAATTGGTGATACTAGTACTTTAGATGATGTTTCTGCTGTAACTGAAATTCAAAGTATTGTTCAAGAAAAATCTAAATAATTTATTTTAATTGTTTTAAATTTATTTCTAGTAACATTTGAAACATTTCTTTTAATCCATCATATTCTGATTTTGAATCTTTGTCTAATTGATCGTATTCTTTCTCTTTGATTTTTTCTAATTTTTGATTTGATTCTTTAAAAAATTCTTCATATTTTTTTATATTTTCATCACTCATCTGTGTTAAATTAAAAATTACTGTATTACTTCCAATCAAATTTTTATTTTCATCATAAAGACTAGTTGCTTGCAGTGATCCTGAAAATGTACTTTTATCTTGTCTGATGAATGTAATTTTTCTATCTGTTACTTTACCTGTTTCAAACCATATTTTTAGAGAATTATTCATTGATTCCCATGATTCTTTTGGTACGTGCTCAAAAATTGGTTTGCCTAAAATTTCTGATTTGGCATATCCTAAGTTTGCTGCATATGTGGAATTACAGTCTAAAATTATGCCTATGGAATTAATTCTTCTCCACATTATTGGTGCATCTTTTAGTGTTTTTCTTGCTTCAGTTTGAGGCATTTCTCAAATTAAACTAACTAGTTATTAAATTGAAATATTATTAAAACCACTGATCTAAATTTTGACTTTTTTTCTCAAGTGCTTTTTTTAATCTGTTTAAGGTTGATTTGATTCTGTCTTCTGAAAAACTTCTTTCTTTTACCAAGTAATTCATAATTCCATCGTAGTCTACTTCATTAAAGGTAATTTCATCCACATTTGCAACATCTGGATTTAGAAAAATATTTCTAATTTGTTCAAATTCTATTTCTACTAATTGCTCTTGAATCTGTGGAATATCTTCTAATCTCTTGTGTTGTCTGATTAATTTCATTGCTGTTTTTGGACCGATTCTTTCAAATCCATTTGGATTGAAATCCGTTCCAATTAAAATTCCTACATCAATTAATTCTTCTCTTGTCATTTTAATTGAATCTAGTGTTTTCTGTGTTTCAATTATTTCTGGAAGAACATCGATGTATGTATTTCTATTTGGAATTTTTCTTCTTCCGCTGCTTGTAAAATTCCTTACTAATCTTTTTGCACCACATAGAACTGAATCATAATCTTGACTTGCAGATGCATATGCTTGCCCTGTATTTGTTAAATGCGCTGCAGTTGCTTCCCCTTCTGAAGGTGCTTCAATGTATGGTATTCCAAAATATGTTAAAAATTCTTTTGATTCTTTTACCATTCCATCTTTCATACTAGTTGTCTGTTGTGCATATTTTCTAGCATCCTCCATGTTTCCTTCTGATATTGCTTTTTCATATTTCACTGTGGCATCTTTTTTAATTTGTTTTCTACGCTCAATTTCTGCGGTTTTTAGAGATGGTGGCTTTCCATCAAAGACATAAACTGGTTTAATGCCTAATGATAAAAAATTAGTATTTCTATAAAGTAGTCCACTAAGGTGACTTGTGATCCTCCCCTCTGCATCTGTTAATTGTAATCCATCTGGACCCCTTATACTTGCTAGAAATTGATAAATTGCATTGTATGCATCAATTGCAATAACTTTATTTGAAAATGCTTCTAGTGTTGTTTTTTCTCTTACAACTAATTCTTTTAGATTTAATCCCATAGTTAATTGATAATTTTATGGTATTTTGTCTTTATCATTTAAAGTCGATCTAGTTTTTTGTTCTTATTTATCTGATAATTTTTATTTCCATTAGTGCAATGAAATTAATTTAATATATCTCCCCTTTCTAATTATTGACTTGAAGATTACTGACATTCCTAATAATGTTAAGGAAAAAATATTTGAAATAAAACTTCATTCTGATCAATCTGTTTTTAAAATTATTTCCTATTTTCCTTTATCTGACTTTGAACGTCAGACTATTACATCTCTGTTAAACCAACCTAGTTTTTCTGAATTTCATTCTATTTTTACTGATAATATTACTGATGATGAATGGAGTAAAACTAAAAATCAAATAAAAAAGCGATTTCAAAATGAACTTTTTGATATTGATTCCAAATTATAGATAGAGCCATTAGTATTATTATGAAGATTGTTTTAGATCTGATGCCGGGGTAGCCAAGTGGTAAGGCGGCTGTCTCGAAAACAGCTACGTGAAAGCGTGCAGGGGCTCGAATCCCTTTCCCGGCGTAATATCATTAAGTTTAAACTTGCTTACGATTGATCTTTTTTATGACCTCTGAAACTGAATCAAAAATTGAACAATCTGATGTCTCTGTTGCTGAATTAATTAGTCATTTTAGAGAAAAATGCAAAATTTGTGGACATCATAGAATAATGCATGATAATTTAGGTAAATGCGAGGGGGTAATGAACAAACCTTGTACTTCTGGTTGTGATAAATTCAATGCAGAATAATTTTTTAATAATTCTCTGCACTCTTTAATTCTTTAATAACACTTGAATGTTAATTCACACATGCGGGATTTTCACCCTGACGATGATTTGATTTCTCCTGAGAATTATACTCCTCAAGAAACTCCTGGTGATTTTGATCCTGGTATCCCAAATCAATTACTTGATTTTATTTTAAGATCTGAACCTGCTGAAGTAGTTGACACTGATCTATTTGCAGTAATGAAAAAGAGGCGATCAACCAGAAAATTTTCTGATAAACCTGTTGAAACTGTCAAAATTGATAAAATTATTGCAGCTGCAGATACTGCACCAACTGCTGGAAACTTTCAAGGATTTGAAATATTTTACATTAAAAGTCCTGAAAAGAAAAGATTACTAGTTGACGCATGTAATTATCAATCTTATGTTGATGCCCCTGTGGTGCTAGTTTTCTGTAAAAATCCTTCTAGGGTCAAACTTAATTTTCCTCCCTATATCCTTAGAAAATTTGCCATCCAGGATGCTACTCTTGCAGCGGGATATTCCCAACTTGCAGCTCAAGCTTTGGGGTTGAGTTCTATCTGGATTGGAATGTTTGATGAACAAAAAGTAATGGATATTCTTCAAACTGATTTAGTTCCATCGTCTGTATTGTGTATTGGTTATCCCAAACAAACTAAATTCCCAAAATCTAGACGTAATCTTAAAGATTTGGTTCATGTTGTATGGTAGTTTTGCCTAAGATTCTCGATCTTTAAATAATCATCATTATTTCTCTATTTTATGACTGATGCATACGTGATGTTAAATTGTGAATTGGGTGCTGAAGAGGGTATTATTGAACAATTAAAAGAATTAGAGCAGGTTATGGATGTTTTTGAAACAATTGGAACTCACGATATGATGGTTAAGCTTCAAGCTGACAATTTTGAAAAAATTAGAGAAATTGTATCTTGGAATATTCAAAAACTTGCCAAAGTTCGTTCAACTGCAACTTTAATCAAAAAAGATAATTAAGTTAATTGCAAATTCAATACGCTTAAGTTTAAAATTATTTATGACTGATTATGGATATTTCGTCAGCTAAACTACCTGCTATTTTGATACTTGTGCTTATTGGGGTTTTGGTCTTGCAGTTTGTTTCTAATACTAATGATAATTCCCCGATGATTGATTCTGAAACATGTGAACTCTATATTCAAGATTCTCAAATCAATACTAAAAAATATTTGAATGAATTTGATCCAAAATGTCTGGATTTCAAAAATCTTAACAAATAAAATTTTTAATATTTAATTAAGATAAAGTTTCAATCTTATGGTATGAATAATGATAAAACTGAAATTGATAAACTAATTGATACTATGATTGAAAGTGGAGATGAATTAGTTAAGAATTTAAAAACTGTACTACCTAATTCTCTATCTGAATCAATGGTTATGTTTCATGAATCAAATGTTGAAAATTTAAAAAAAATTAAAGAATTCCTTAATGGTTAATCTGTAATTTTTAATTCATATGATTACTACTATATCTTTTTTAATGATAATTTGACTTTTTTATTGTGATTAGAACTCGAACAATTTCTATGACTGTAAATAAAATGGTAGGCGATACATTTGATGCTATTGTTGAACTATTTCCTAAAATTATTCCTGATGCAAAAATCAATTCAGATGGTTGGTGGTCTTTTATTGGACCGTATGGTAAATCTAAAGTTAAATTTAATCAAAATAAATCCCTGGGAATTCTAGATCATCAATATGTTGATGAAGAATCTTCTTGGAATATCCCGATGCGTATAATCCAAAATGGCAATTTCTCTGAAGTGGTAATTATTTTAACAAAACCTGAACAATTATCTGATTTTCAATTTGATCAACGTGTGTCTAAAATCAATCAAGTTGTAATTTCGATGAAAAAAATTCTTGAATCTAATACCTAATTTCATTAATACTTGTGATCTATTTTTATCAGGCATTAATTGATTATTGTGCTTAAATCTAAATTTTGTCATGTTAAATTGAAACAAATTGCCATATGATGAGGTCTGTTATCAAAGATTAGAAGATGATAATTCTAGCCATCAAGAAGAATTGATATCTCTTTCAATGATGTCTGACCCTGATGGTGTATTTGAATCAAATAATGACATAAATTCTACATAATCTTAATTTTTTTATCTAAAATGAAATGCAAGTATTGTGAAAAAATTTTATCAGATGATGCTGAACTTGTTTTAAATTATTTTCATCATGTTGGAAGTGATCATTATGATTCCCTTGATGCTGAAGATAAAATGATGTATGATATTAGGAAAAAAATGATGCAGTCAAAAAAGGATTATGAATTAAAAAAGAAAAACGTTGGTGATTCTGATTTAATTTTTAATAGTAAAAATTCTGAAATTTAATAATATTATTCTTCTTTACCTGGACCTACTACGTCTTCAGGCTTGATTTTACTATCCCAGTCTCCTTTGACTCCTTTGATTAATGAAATTATTCCAGATATGATAAATGCTAAAACTAATCCAAAAAATACTGTTTGATCCATTATTTTAAATGAACAATTAATTTTTGCTGGTGGCTTGTCGTCAAAATATTCGTAACATGTACCAAACTCATTTGATTCGATTGTTGCTGCTTGGTATTCATGACCAAATGCCCCCAAAACTATTATTCCGACAAAAATTAATGCAACTCCTAAAATTATGAATCGCATATCACTCATAATTTTTTAAATGATTCACAGTATTTAGATTTTAACCCAAAAAATAACTAATGTTATTTTTCTAGCATTTTTTTTAAATTTTCTAATGATGCTTCATAGAACGAACCCATGAACACTAAGAATTCTAAGAATTGTTTTTCTGACATTTTTTGACTGTTTAGATATGATTGCCATGTTAACTCTGTTTGATCTTTTGTTTTCTTTTTGATTGAAATTGTTGCAACATATGCTCTTAATGGTAATCCTTCGGTAGCCACATATGTGAAATATTCTTCTTTTTCCCATGCTACAACATGTTCTTCTATTTCATTTCCATCTCCAAATGTAATCAGTCTAATTGCTCCTACACCTTTTTTTATTTTAGATAGATATTCTGTTTTTTCTACATCCACTAACCATGATGATAATCCTACAATATTGCTAATTTTTTTCCAAACTTTGGCTTTTGATGCCTTGATTTTGATTGTTTTTTTGACTGTTCCTGTATGAAATGCTTTTTGAGGACTTTTTGCCATGTCTAATTGAAATCATCATTAAATTTTAAGATTAGCAATTTCAAACCGTCGTGTTCCAAGTTGAGCATTTATCGACATTTTATCTAATTCTCATATTTTTTAAAATCAAGAGAGTTTTTGAAACCGATAGTTAAATCATGCCTAAAATACAATTTAACAAAAAGTTGACTGACTCTAA
>CABXPS010000003.1 GCA_902514095.1 uncultured marine group I thaumarchaeote
ATTTTAAAAGAAAATTTTACAATGGATCCAGATGATCTTCAGAAAAAAATTACAAAAAATACCAAAGCAATAGTTCCTGTACATCTTTATGGAAATGTAGCTTATTTAGATAGAATTTCTGAAATTGCTAAAAAATTTAACATACCAATAATAGAAGATTCAGCCCAATCACTCGGTTCTACTTTTAAGAAAAAACATACCGGAACCTTCTTTGAAATGGGATGCTTCAGTATGTATCCTGCAAAAGTAATGACTGCTGGGGAAGGTGGATTTATTGTCACAAACAATAAAAAATTTAGAGACAAATTACTAATGATTAGAAATCATGGGATGGTCAAGGGATATGATACAAGAATACTTGGTCTTAATCTAAGATTACCTGAAATTAATGCAGCGATTGCAACAGTACAAATGAAAAAATTACCAAAATTTTTAAAAACTAGACAAAAAAATGCAGAACTTTTATCAAAATTACTTTCAAAATTAAATCTTAATCTTCCAGAAGAACGAAAAAATGAAAATGTTAACTGGTATCTCTATACCATTACCACATCAAAACGTAATATCCTTTTGAAAAAACTTAATGTAAAAGGGATAGGTGCAGCCTCATATTATCCAATACCTGTACACAAAACACCATTTTACAAATCAAAAACAAAATTACCTGTAACTGATTGGGCAGCTTCGCATGTACTTTCTTTACCAATTCATCCTAAAGTTACTACAAAAAATATTGAATTCATTGCCAAAACAATTTCTGGAATACTTTGAATAAACTAGGTACTACTATTGGAAAAATTTGTGAAGCACTTTTACCAATTCCTGAAGAATTCTATATTGGTAATTATAATTCGTCAATTTGTATATGTACACTTTCTAGCATCAAATTATTAAAAGAAATCAAAAATTCTAAAATTATTGATAATATTGCAGTAGTTGGACGACTGTTTACTGAAAATAAAGGAATTGATTCAATTATAAAATATGTAAATCAAAATAAAAAAATTAAAACAATTATTGTATGTGGAAAAGACGTTTGGGGTCATAAATCTGGACACTCATTATTTGAATTGCATAAAAATGGAATTGATAATAATAATAGAATAATTAATTCAACTAGTCCTGATCCATTTCTAACAGTATCCAAATTTGAAATCAAGTATTTTCAAAAACAAATAACTCTTGTAAATTTAATTAATGAAACAGATATTGAATTAATTAATAATAAAATTCAATTAAACTAGTAACCATTTTTTTGTCTTTCATGATTAATTTGGTTTTTTCTTTTGTATTCCTCTAAGATATCATCTGGTGTTAATTTTAATTCAAGTGATGCCTGAACTACAAAATGCCATATGTCAATTAACTCTTCTCTAGCCTCATTTTGATTAAATTCAGTAGGTGTTTTCCACCATTTCCAATTAGTTGTTCTTTGTAATTCCACAGCTTCATGCATAATTGCAGTACATAATGCAGAAACTCTATTTTCTGCATCTTTTGGATATCTATCTAATTTCATTATTTCAGATAGACCTTTTTGGAGATTGAAAATTTCATCTAATCTATCTTCTGTTTTTTCTGACATTGTATTGTTTATTTTTAAAAAATAATTTAACTTAAGTCTTTTTAGAATTGGATCATTTTTTCATATGATTTCAAACGTCTTGCGATATCTCCTTTTTTTATTTTTAGTAATCCGTCTAAACCATATCTTTCAACTGCAAATGAACCAAGTACATTTCCATATACTGCAGCTTTTTTAATTTCAGATATCTTTGTTGTTTTTTTACTAGCAAGATATCCAATCATTGCACCTGCAAATGAATCACCTGCACCAGTAGGATCTACAACATTTTCTAATGAAAATCCTGCAGTAGGAAAAATTACATCATCAAAAAACATCAAAGAACCATGTTCACCTTTTTTAATTATAATATACTTTGCACCCCACTGTTTCATTTTTTTTGCACATTTGATTAGATTATGTTCTTTTGTTAGAAGTTTAGCTTCTTCATCATTGATTACAACTGCATCAACATTTTTTATCATTTTAATTACTGCATCTCTTTTTGTTGATATCCAGAAATCTATAGTATCGCACATTGAAAATTTTACATTATCAAATTCTTTTATTAATTTTACATTTTGTTCTGGGTCATTATTTGCAAGATACACAAATTGTGATTTTTTATATTCTTCTGGTACAATTGGTTTAAAATTTTCAAGTACATTCAATTCTGTTTTTAAAGTAGATCTTGTGCTTAGTGTATTATCATATTTTCCATCATAACGAAATGTTTTACCTTTGTTTATGGCTAATCCTTGTAAATCTAGATATTTTGACAAAACATTGTGATTTTTTTTTGAAAAATCATCTCCAACTACTGCAATTAATCCAGTTTTTACAAAATTACTTGATGAAATTGCTGCATATGTTGCAGCCCCTCCTAAAACATTTTTTAGAGTTTTAGTTGGAGTTCGAATTGTATCTAAGGCAGTCGATCCAAAAACTGTAAGCATTTAATGAAAAATTATATTTATTGTATAAATTTCCTTGTTTGCTCATCTGTAGGATAGTAATCAAATGGAACTTCTATGGTTGTAATCAATAAATCATATTTTGTTATTCCTGAAATTTTTACAGATTTAGATTCATCAGAATTTGTATCTGTTGTAAAAGTTCCTTCAACATAGATACTACTAATTGGATATAATGTGAATGATTCTAAATTTCCTTTACCTACCATTTCATCATCATAAAATACAAAAAATTCAGTTTCACCTGCTGGTAATGTCAATAATGATGGATTTCGAAATTCTAATTCTATTTTATAATTTGAATTATTTTTATTCTCATTCATGATCGCATTTTCAGAAATACTTACTGATATTTTTGATACAGATTCATACTGTGAATATCCCACAATACTTACTAATAATAAAAATAGTATAATTGCACTTTTTTTCTTTAATGATTTCATGACTAGTTATCAGAAAATTTTCTTTTAAGCTAAAATTAAAAAAATACTAATAATTTGTGTAAATTTTTTGATTTAATCTTAAATCTCATTAGAGCTATCTCAATAAATCAAAATTAACTTAATAATTCTCATTGGCACGAATTAAACTCAAAATAGGTGAGAATGAACTTGAAGTTGATTCTAGAGATTTTTATGTTGATAATCAGACATTAGGTGAAATAATTGATAACATTTCTCAATACATGCCAGAAAATCAAGCAAAAATTGTTTATGAATCTGATTCTAAACAAATTTCAAATAAAATGGATCATGTTTTAGAATCTTTAGATGATGCAGAAACATTTGAACCTGAATTTAATGAACCAATACATATCCAAACTAGTGAAATTATATCAAAACTAAAAATTTTAGAAACTAGCAAGTTTTTTGATTTACCAAGATCAGTTGGTGAAACTGTTCAACAACTTAGAGAATATGGTTGGGCTACAAGTACACTTGATGTTTCAAAAGCCTTAGCAAAAATGTCTTTAAATAAAAAATTCACCAAAGTTTCTACTGAAAATCAAATTCGTTATTCAATTGAACAATTACCATTATCTAGTTGAAGAATAATTACATTTTAAGCAATCAGAAAAAATTTCACCGTCTAAATGATCAAAATGCGTATTACACTGTTGACATGTGTGATGCATATCAAAATATCCATCATTTTCTGTAATTCCTATCTTATTTGATTCAAGATTTGTGCTTTTACACTTTATACAATGACAACCACATTCTATTTTCATAATTTTTCTCAGATAATCTATGTATAGTTTCTGTATCTATACAAATCATTGGATAAAAAACGTGAAGTACCAATAGAAATTGATGATCATTTCAAACTTTTTGGAAAGGAACCATGGGAAGTGGAATATGGAGAAAAATGTCCTGTATGTGAAGTTAGAATAGATGAGTATGGTTTTTGTTCATGTGGTTCTAGTGGAGACTAACTTTTCTCATTAATGGCACAGTCAAAATTATTACAAATCCCATTATTAATGGAATAAACATTGAAAATTCTGGTATTACTGTAGTTCCAATAATTATTATCTCACCTGATGATTCAGGTTTCATAGAAAGTGAAATATGATTTTCTTTAATGGAATATTTAGAATATTTAATTTGTTCATCATTTAATAATATAACATATGGACCACCTAACAATTTTTCTTCCATATTTATTGTTACAAATTTATTTTTTTCATTTACTTGAAAACTAATACTTTTTGATTCTTGATCAAAATTAAATTCATCTATTTTAGAATCTGTTATAATTTCTACATTAAACTTATCTTCTTTCCATTGAACTTCTTGTATTTTTTTTGGCATTTCAGAATAATACTCTACATTAACATATCCTCCACCATTTATTGAAATTCCTTTGTTATCTCCTAATTGTATTATTTGATTATTTAAAAAAATTTGATCTATTTTTTCAGGAAATAAAATACCAAATGTTTTAGGATATCCAACATTTAATGTGAGAATATTATCTGATTGCCAAAACATATCTTTTAAATTATATTTGATAATTGTATTTTCAGTTGCTTTAAAAATTGTTATAGATCCATAGTCACCCATTCCAACTATTGCAAATTCTAATTCTTTCCCATCCTCATTAGTTACTGTAATACTTTCTGGTATTACACCTTCAAACAAATTTACCATTACTGGATCATCTGAAAAACCAATCACATGTTTGGCTTCAATATTATTTAATTCATCTATTATCAAGTGAGTTGATTTTTGATATGCTGGTGCTCCTAATTGAGCACTAGCTATAGGTACTGCTATTAGAGCAAAAATCATTAAACTTAAAAAAATTATTTTATTCATTTATTCTAGATTAACTTTTAACATTTGGACTTTTTCTAATGGACAATCATTTCCATCTTTTTGAGCATTTACGATTTTATCTGCAACATCCATTCCTTCTTTTACCTGACCAAATACCGTATATTCTCTATCTAAGAATGCACTATCTGATGTTACTATGAAGAATTGTGAGCCTGCACTGTTTGGATCTTGTGATCTAGCCATAGAAACGATTCCTCGTAAATGTGATCTTGAACTAAATTCTGCTTTAATACTATATCCTGGTCCTCCCATTCCCCAAGAACCTTTGTTATCTGTTTTTGTATTAGGATCACCACCTTGAATCATAAATCCTGGTATTACTCTATGGAATAGTGTACCATCATAAAATCCATCTTTAGTTAATTTTTCAAAATTTCTTACAGTTTCAGGAGCTAATTCAGGTAAAAGTTCAAATGATATATTTCCATGATTAGTTTCAATATTCACTGTAGTCATAAAATTGCTGATATTAAAATATCATAAAAGTCTTTTTGTAAAATCACTTTAGAAAATTTTTTATATTTTTAAAAAAAAATAAATTTTTAACACTATTATTTAAAAATTATAAAAGTCTTCATTTACCTTAGACAAAAATAAAATAATAATTGTAATTTCTTTGATTGAAAGTTATAGTGTTATATAGATCGATTGAAATTTAGATATATTGAATCGTACAAACCAAAGCACGATAATTAAAGAAGCAATTAATTCCTATCTTGACAAAGGAGTAACTGACAAACAAGACATCTATACAAAAGTAGTTGATGAGCTTGGTGTTCCAAGACCTACAGTAAGAAGGGTTGCCAGAGATCTAAGAACTGAATTATTACAAAAAATCCAAATCTTACAATCTGATATGCCTAAAGTCTCTACTGTTACTGAAGAAGAATAAGCCAAAAGCTCCATTTTCTTTTTAATTTCTTTATTTCATGAGTATCAGCATTACTATTATAAAGAATGAATTTTTGAAATTAACTATGGGATATGCACGTAATCATTTAGCCACTATTGTGACTGGCGCTTTTGCTTTAGTTTTAACTGGACTTTGGCCACCTTTCTATGATTTTGCACCAATACTAAATTTTGTCTTTATTATGGCAGTTCCAATTATGTGGTTTTTGGTACTTACTTGTTGGTTAGCTCAAAAGAGTGCAGATTGGACAACTAATCACTCCCATACACATGAAAATCATCAAAAAAAAAGCTTGAGTAGTACTCAAACAGTTCAAGTTGAAACTCCAAAACAAGTTAATCTTTTAGAAATAAAACAAATACAAGATGAATTATCAGGAGAATTAAATGAACTAAAGTCATCTGTAGAACTAAAAGATAGTGAAATTGAAAGATTGAATCAAGAAATTTTAAATCTTAAGACTCTTGTTAAAATTGAATCATTAAAAACTGAATTAGCTAATTTAAAAATGTTATATTCAAAAAGAAAATAATTCTAATCTTTACAGTGACACGTAACTATACCGTGATTCTTTTTACAACTAGGACAACTTACTGCACCACCATAATGACATTTACATGAACATAGTTCAGTTGGATCTTTTTTTAAACTCAATATTATTAATTTATAGATATACTATTTGACTTTTACAAAATTATCAATAAATTATTTTTATTTTTGTAATTTAGATGCAATTTGTAGAGTTTCATCAACCATTTCTTTTAATCTATTTTTAGCATCTTCATCTGAAATTTCATTTTCAGTAAATACATCTGTAGTTAGATAAACTGCTTTAGGATTTGTTATAACTCTGAAATATGATAACAATTGTGTAATTACTGTTTGAACATCAACAAAACCAATATTTCCTGCAGCTAAAATGGCCATACCCGCAACTTTACCTTCTGTTTTTTTATAATCAATATATTCAAAGAGATTTTTTAATGCAGAACTAAAAAATGAATTATAGATGGGTGAACCAATTAGCCATACATCTGCCTCCATAATGTCATTTGCAGCATTTTTTGTCGCTTGATTATATTCAACATCATATCCTCTATAACATTCAATTTCACCGTCTGAAAGATTTATGAATTTTGTATCTGGATTTTTTAATTTTACGTATTCATTAACATATTTCATAATTATTTGCGTATTAGCATTTTTTCTTGGACTACCTGAAATAACAACTACTTTCATAATATTTTGACTCCTTCTTTGTATTTAATTCCTATAATTTTTAAAATTAAACGGGCTTGGAGGGCTTCGATCCCTCGACCTGTAACTTAGGAGGCTACTGCGCTATCCATGTTGCGCGTCAAAATTGACTCTGCGCTACAAGCCCAGCAGAAAAAATATTCTAAATTATTTAAGCCTAATCAAGTTTAGTTTGAATCATATTTTGAATTTCTTTCCAACCCAAATTTCCTTTATCTTTCCATTTTTCATAGTAAACCACATCTTTTAGATCTAATCTTGGTAACCATTTTGCAGTTTCAAGATCTGGCTTATCTACAAATTCATTAACATATCCTAGACACAAATATGCAACAGGAACAACATGTTCCGGTAGTTCAAGAGTTTCTTTTAAAATTTCATTTGAAAGAATACTGACCCAACCTAATCCTACCCCTTCAGTTCTTGCTGATAACCATAAGTTTTGAATTGCACAACAAACACTGTATAGACCTGCTTCAGGAATACTTGATCTACCTATAACAAATGGACCAAATTTTGTTGGATCATATGTAACACAAAGATTAACCGGCGATTCTAAAATCCCTTCTAGCTTAAATGATAAATATTTTGATTTTTTTGGTTCTTCTACTATTTGTGATGAACGTTTTTTCTCTTCTTCAAATGACTCTTTTATTTTCTTTTTAGTTTCTTGATCTTTAATTAAAATGAAATTCCATGGTTGAGAAAAGCCTACAGATGGAGCATGATGTGCTGCATGAAGAATTTTTGATAATTTTTCCTCTTCAATTGGTTTTGATATAAAATGTGATCTGACATCTCTTCTTGAATAAATTGCCTTATAGAATCCTCTTTTTTCTTCATCAGTAAATTCATCTTTCAATATCTACACTCATTTTCTCTTTTTATTCAGCCTTTCTTTTCTTAAACGTTAATAATGTCTGAACCTTGCTTTGAACTTCAATGGGCCTGTAGTCTAGCTGGTTAGGATACTGCCTCGACATGGCAGTGATCATGAGTTCGAATCTCATTAGGCCCACTTTTTATCATTTTTCTGTTCTAAATTCAGTTTCAGCAACACTCCATGTACTTTGAGTGATAATCATACCTTCAGCAACAAAATTAGTTATTTCATTATTTATTATGGATTGATAAATTTCTGAACCCACTTCAGATTTATTTAGAATAAATGTATTTTTTAAAGGAACTTCACCACCTCCGAAAATTTGTGCTCTTCCAGGTAATGCGACATCTTCTGTAGAATATTTTCCAGAACCTAATAACACATCATCACTATAGAGTTGATATTCAATTACTGGAATTACGTATGTTTTTTCACTAGAATTTTTTACAAGAAATGTAACAACAAATTTTGCTTCATTTTCTCCAGCTTCTCTTAATGTAACATCTGTTAATTCAACTTCAACTTGTTCAAGTGATACATTGTCTAAACTTGCATAGTAAACAATTCCTCCCATTAAAGCTAAAACTCCAGCTATTGCTGCATAAACTGTAAGTCTACTTTGAAGTGCCATTTCAATATGATTCTTAATCTACAAGTAAAAAACGTTGTCAAGATCCAAATACATAATATTTGATATAATATTTGATAAAACATGGCTGCAATAGAACAAGCAATTCTTACTTGGATTCATCTTGTTTCAGCTGCAATATGGGTGGGTGGTTCGCTTTTTATTGGAATTGTATTTTCTCCACTTCTAAAAACTATGACTAACTCTCTTCAAGAAAGAATGCAAATAATGATTAGAGTTGGAAAAAGATTTAACAAAATTGCTGTACCTTCATTAATTATTATGATGGTAACTGGTTTGTATAATTCCCATTTGATACTTGGTAAACCAAATATTCTTTTTGAAACAAGTTATGGTCAATTTTTAGTTATTAAAATAATACTTGTAATTATCTTAATAATCATATATGCAATACATGTTAGAGTAATTCGTAAAGATGTTGAAGAAAAAATTATGTCAAATCAAATGTCTGAACCTGAAATTCAAAAATTAAGAAAAAAAATTATTATTCTTGGAGAAATCACTGTAGTTTTATCTTTAGTAATTCTATTTTTAGCATCTTTACTTGATGCTGGAGTCTGATACTCCTTGAATAATCACTTCAAATCCTCCTGATGTTTTTCCAATTCCATATTTACAACCAGTAATTTTTGATGTTACAAACAGATTTGTTTCTAAATGCTTTGTAATTTCTTTTACTTGTAATGTTGTTTTGTTTATACCTAAACTTGCAGGCACTACCAACATGTCTGCTAAATTTTCATCTACTCCAAGTGAATTATTAATAAATTTCTCAAAATCTAAATCAAAATTCTGTGTTTTTTTATTAAATAACCCATCTATTCCAATAATTGAATTTTCATCAATACTGTAAATTAATAATGATGCTCCTGAATCTATTGCTTCCTCTTCTTTAATTTCAATCTCTACATTAAATTTTTCTTTATTTATTTTCTCTTTAATTTTCTCTATTTTTTCTTTAATTATATTTGTAGAAATTTTTGAAAATGTACATTTTAATTTTAAATTATTTGTTTCTCTTTTAGAAAGTGTTAATGATTTAATTTTTGATGGATATACTTCTAATTTTACTTCTCCATTGCCTTTTGGATAATATCCTCGTTTTATTATTTCAATTGAAAATTCTATTCCCATTCTAGAATATGCTTCTTTGAGTACATGTTGAGTGTAATTCATTGATGGACTCCAAAGAACGTCTGTACCACCTCTAATTATTAAACTAAGTTTTTTTTGTGAAATAGATACAACAGGAATTAAAACTTGAAGAATTAACGAAATACTTCCTGCTGTTTTAATATCTTCAACTAATTCTAAATTTTCTACATCACCTGGAATAAATTTAATCTCTGTAGAACCTATTTCAGCTCCAATTACATCTGCTTTTGAAATTTTTTGTAAAATTCGAATCGCAGTAAGATGTTGTGGTTTTAACCCTTCATCTTTTCTATTTTTTCTAATATTTTCTAAATGAATTGGTTGTTTTGTAATACATGATAATGTAATTGCTGAACGTATAATTTGTCCACCACCTTCACCATATCCTCCATTAATTTTTAAAAAATCCATATTTTTTACTAGTTTGGACTCTTTATGATAGTTTTTTAAAAAGAAATTCCCTCTATTTTGTATGAATGGTTTGTTAATAGGACGATTTCAACCATTTCATTTAGGCCATCTTGAAGCATTACAATTTGCATTATCTATAGTAGATAAATTATGGGTGGGTTTAGGAAGCTCAAACAAATCTGTTGAAAAAAATAATCCCTTTTCTGCTGAAGAAAGAAAAGAAATGATTTTATCTTCAATTGATGATTCAATGAAAAATAAAATTACAATTTATTTTATTCCTGATGTAGATAATCATGTAAAATGGATTGAAAAAATTGATACTATTGTTCCAAAATTTGATATTGTTTTTTCTAATGATCCATTAACTGATCATTTATATTCAAAAAGAACAGTTCAAGTAATTTCAATTCCGTTTTTAAAAAGGGATCAATTATCTGGGACTCGAATAAGAAATTTGATTAAAAGCGATCAAAAATGGGATGATCTTATTCCAAATGGAACAAAAATTCTTTTAGAAAATCTGGATGTAAAAAATAGATTGGAAATTCTTTAATTATAAATAAGCCTGAGGCTAACGTTTTTTGAAGATATTTTGGAATATTTAGTAATGTTACCAGGACCTACGAATGTTCCTGAACGTGTTACTCGTGCAATGATTGAACCATCTATCAACCATAGAAGTGATGATTTTGTAAAACTTTATGAAGAATGTGTAAATAATACGAAAAAAGTTTTTGATACTCAAGGCGATGCTGTTTGTTTATCTGCATCTGGTACTGGTGCTGTTGAATGCTCTGTTGTAAATTTAATTAAAAAAGACGATAAAGTAATCATTCCTGTAAATGGTGAATTTAGTACTCGTTTAGCTCAATCAATTGAATGGGCTGGAGGACAAACAATTAGAATAGAAACCGAACCAGGTGTTAATCCTACATATGATCAAATCAAAGAGGCCTTTGATAATAATAGTGATGTAAAAGCATTCTACTGTGTTTGGAATGAAACTTCTACTGGAACTATGATAAATTACCTTGATAGAATTAAAGATCTAACCTCAAGAAATGATTCTTACTATGTTTTAGATGGAGTTTCAATTGTTGGTGGTGAAGAACTTCACATGGATAAATGGGGAATTGATATTGCAATGACTGGTGCACAAAAAACTTTTGCATGTCCACCAGGAATTTCACCAATTTGCATTAATCCAAGAACTAGAAAATACATGGAAGCAAATCCTCCAAATACAACAT
This sequence comes from uncultured marine group I thaumarchaeote, assembly GCA_902514095.1. Classification (GTDB taxonomy): domain Archaea; phylum Thermoproteota; class Nitrososphaeria; order Nitrososphaerales; family Nitrosopumilaceae; genus Nitrosopumilus. The sequence goes on from CABXPS010000003.1 coordinate 11,402, forward strand.
ATTTCAATTTACCACGATATTTCAAATATTATGATGAAGCAAAACATACTCCATTTACTCCAGCATTACCTGTTCTTTATGCGTATAGAGAAGCAATGAGAATTATGTTTGAAGAGGGTATTGAACAAAGAATTCAACGCCATAGAATTTGTTCTGATGCATTATATTCTGGATTATCTGCAATTGGATTAACTCCATTTGCAAAAGAAGATTCACGATCAACTGTAGTAATTGCGTTAAACTATCTAGATGGATTAGAAGATAAAATATTCCGTGAAACGCTTGCTAAAAAATTCAGAATTTTAGTTGCAGGCGGATTTGGAAATTTAAAAGGTAAAGTTTTCCGAGTTGGATGTATGGGTGAAGTAAATGCATCTCATGTAATGAGATGTATATCTGGAATTGCATCAACACTATCTATGATGGGTTATGATACTGATTCACAAGCTGGTTTAAAGATAGCCGAAGATAAACTAAAGGCTCTTCCAAATCCTTCTTAACATTGAGAACGTTTAACTAATATAAGGAAATTCGAAAACGATCACATTGACTTTTGATAAAGGCTCATTAATTTTAGTTGATTATACTGCAAAAGTAAAAGATGATGGTGAGGTCTTTGATACCACTATTGAAGCAGATGCAAAAAAACATTCACTTCATGAAGAAAATGTCAAATATCATCCAAAATTAGTTTCTATTGGTGAAACATCATACCCTGTTCTAAAAGGATTTGATGAAGCACTAGCAAAAACATCTGTTGGTGATAAATTAACAGTTGAAGTAACTCCTGACAAAGGTTTTGGTGAAAGAGATTCTAAAAAAGTTAGAATGATTCCTATTAGAAAATTAGGTGAAGATGCTGAAAAAGTTTCAGTAGGTGATACAATTGAAGTTGATAATAAGAGAGGAACTATTCGTTATATTGGATCTGGTAGAGTGCAAATTGATTATAATCATAGATATGCAGGAAAAACAATTCTATTTGATGTCAATGTCCTCAAATCACTTGATTCATCAAATGATAAAGTTGGTGCAATTTTAAAAGAAAGACTTCCAGTAGAAGATACAAAAATTGCTTTTGACTTGAAAGATAAAGAAGTAAGTGTTACAGTTCCTGAAGAAATTTTACGTGCTGATGGCTTGCAAATAATGAAACACTTTATTCAACTAGATATTTTCAAATTTGTTAAAACTTTAGAAAAAATAAGTTTTGTTGAAACTCATATCAACAAACAGGCTCCTGCAAAGAAACCTGAAGCAAAGGAAAAAACTCCTGAACAAAAAACTGTTTAAATTAAATTACTTTAGTAATTTTTGCAAGATTTAATGCTGTTTTCTTAGTCATTTTAATTTCTTTTAAAATTGTGTATCGTTCTGGTCTTAATTCTTGTGCAATAATTAAAGCTTGAATAATCATATTAGGTTCAAGTTCAATTTCTTTTGCTGTAGTTGGTGCTCCAACATCTTTTAATGTTTTAATTATTTTTTTCCAATCTTGTCCTTGTAATTTTGCCATCATTATAGATCCAATTCCACATTTTTCTCCATGAAGTCCAATTCCTGGTGCAATTTTATCAAGTGCATGTGAGAAAAGATGCTCTGCACCAGAACATGGACGACTACTTCCAGCAATACATGATGCAACCCCTGCACTGATCAATCCTTCTACAATTACACGAGCATCTAATCCTTTTTTTCTAAATTCAGAAGAATTTTCCATAACAATTTTAGCACTCATCATTGCTAAATCAGCTGCATATCTTCCATAGTATTCTTTTTTCTTTTTATAACCTAGTTGCCAATCTTTTACAGCTATAATATTTGCAATAAGATCTCCACAACCACTAGCTAACAATTTTGAAGGAGCTTTTTTAATTATATCAATATCTACAAAAACACCCATAGGTGCAGATGCTATAATTGAATGAGGTTTGTCACTTTTTATAGAAACAAATGGACTTGCCATTCCATCATGTGATGCAGCAGTTGGTAAACTTACAAATGGTATGGATAAATTATATGAAATTAATTTTGCGGTATCTACAGAACGACCACCACCAATTCCTACAATTAAATTCGAATTATCTTTTTTAACATTTTTTTCAATTTTATTAATTGATTTAATTTGATTATCTATTGATGTATGCCAAATAAATTGAATTTTTTTAATTTTTAATGACTTTTCAACTTTAATTTTTATCACTTTTTGAACATTTGTTCCACAAATCAACGAAACTTTTTTTGGCTTATTTAATGAATTTAGAAATTTTCCAAAGTCACCAATATTTTTTTCACCAATTTCAATTAGTCTAGGTAACTCCATTGTATGTGATTGCATGCGATCTTCATTTTTTATCATTATTTATCATTTCAGAGGATCAAAAAGTTATTTAAAAGGGTGACCTGACATGACTTTATCTTAAAAGGTGTATTTTGTCAAATAATGTTGAAGAAAAAATTTTGCATGGGACTACCACTGTAGGTATCAAGGCTAAAGATGGTGTTGTATTATGCGCAGATATGAGGGCTAGTGCTGGTTATTTTATAGCAAATAACAATACTATGAAAATTCAGCAAATTGATTTACATGCAGGCTTAACCCTGGCTGGAGGCGTTGCAGATGCACAAAATATTGTTGATGTTTTACGATATCATTCTAATTTACATAGAGTTGATAAACAAAATTCAATATCTATTCATTCTTTAGCAAGACTTTGTTCATTGATTTTTCATCAAAATAGAGGATATCCATTTATGGCTGATATCTTACTTGGTGGTTATGATGCAAATGGACCTGCATTGTATAATGTTGATATGTTTGGATCTGTTGAAGAAAAATCTTATGTTACAACTGGTAGTGGATCACCAGTAGCTTATGGTTTACTTGAAGAAGAATATCGAAATGACCTCACAGTTGAAGAGGCAAAAAAAATAGCTTTACGAGCTGTTAAAGCTGCAATCGTTAGAAACATTGGTACCGGTGATGGAATAAACATCGCAATAATGGATAAGGATGGATTCCGTCTATTAACTGATGAACAAAAGAAAGCAGTTATTGAACTTTAGTGATTTAATGCAAAAAAAACAACCTCCAAAAGAATTACCTCCTAGTAGCCAGAATATAATGGCAACCATACTGCAAAGTATGCCAAAAGAAGCAAGTATTACAAAAATAGAATATGAAGGACCAAGAATTGCACTTTATACAAATTCTCCTAGATATCTCTTAGAAAATAATGAAACAATTTCAAATCTTGTAAATATAATTAAAAAACGAATTGTAATTAGAACTGATGAATCTATAAGAAAACCAGAAGATGAATGTAGAAAAATTATTGCAGAACATGTTCCAAAGGAAGCAAATCTACAAGGAGTTTTGTTTGATACATCAACTGGTGAAGTTTCAATTGAAGCAAAAAGACCTTGGTTATTACAAAGAAATGCAAAAGAATTCAATCATGCTGATCTTACTGAAAAAATTGGATGGAGATTAAGAATTCGAAAATCTACTACTATACCCTCACGTACTATTCAAACGATTAATTCAACTCTAAAACAAGCTTCCACTGAAAGAAGTAAACAAATGAAACAAGTTGGTGATGATATTTTTAGGCCTAGAATATCTCAAAGAACTGAAGTATCTCTTCACACTCTTGGTGGTTTTGGACAAGTAGGTAGATCTTCAATGTTATTATCGACACCAGAAAGTAAAATCTTAATTGATTGTGGAATCAATCCTGGTGCCCGTTCTCCAATGGATGCATATCCAAGACTTGATTCATTAAATATTACATTAGATGAACTTGATGCTGTAGTTATTGGACATGCTCATTTAGATCATACAGGATTCTTACCAGCATTATGTAAGTATGGTTACAAAGGTCCCATTTATTGTAGTGAACCAACATTACCTATGATGAATTTAATTCAATTAGATGCAATTAAAGTTGCAGCAGCTCAGGGTAGAACTCCAATTTATGCTGAACGAGATGTAAAACAAGTAATGAGACAAACGATTACTTTACCATATGGAACTGTAACTGATATTTCTCCTGATATCAAATTAGTTCTTGCTAATGCTGGACATATTCTTGGTTCAGCATTATGTCATTTTCATATTGGAAATGGTGATCATAATTTTGTATATTCCGGTGATATTAAATTTGGAAAAAGTATTTTATTTGAAGCCGCTAGTTGGAATTTTCCAAGAGTAGAAACATTATTGATTGAAAGTACTTATGGTCTTAAAGAAGATGTTCAGCCAACTAGACAGCAAGTAGAATCTTCTTTTATCAATGCAGTAAACAACACATTAGCAGACGGAGGAAAAGTTTTGATACCAATTCCTGCAGTTGGGCGTGCACAAGAAATTATGATGGTAATTGATCATTATATGAAATCTGGTGAAATGGTTGAGGCACCAGTATTTACTGAAGGTATGATTTCTGAAGCATCAGCTATCCATGAATCCTATCCTGAATATCTTGCAAGAGAATTAAAACAGAAAATTTTAGAGACAGATGATAATCCCTTTGATTCTGAATACTTTACAAATATTGAACATGCAGATTCTAGAGAAGAACCAATGAGAGAAAATTCTCCATGTATTATTTTAGCAACATCTGGTATGTTGGAAGGTGGACCAGTTTTAGAATATTTCAAAAATATTGCTCCAGATAAGAAAAATAAAGTATTGTTTGTTTCTTACCAAGTAAATGGAACTATGGGAAGAAGAGTTCTTGATGGCTCTAAACAATGTTCTATGTTAGGAAAAGAAGGTAAAGTTGAAGTTGTTTCTGTTAATTGTGGTGTTGAAAAACTAGATGGATTTAGTGGACATAGTGATTATAATCAATTAATGTCATTTGTACAAAGATTACGACCAAAACTTCGTCGTGTTTTAGTTAATCATGGTGAACGCTCAAAATCAGAAAATCTTGCTATGAATATTAGAAGAACATACAAACTTGCGGCTCATTATCCTCAAATTCAAGAAGCAATAAAATTATTTTAAATCGTATTCTGGTTTCCAGATCTTAACACTTGATGGTGTAACAATGATTCTTTCTTCACCTAATCTTGCAATATCAGCATCTGCTGTTTTTGCAATAGAATACAACTCTTCAACTACTTTACGTAATTGATCCACATCTTTTTGTGCTAATGGTGTTACTCTAAGAATTAGAATAATACCTTTTTTGATATCTTCTTTTATAGAATGAACATCACTGTTATCTCTAATTGTAATTGCCTTTAGATATGTGGGATTTTCTTGCTTTTGCATTATGATTGAAAAAAGATCTACTCCCTCAAAAACTCTTCCTTAGTTTTAACTAATTTTTTAAATTTTTTACGCCTACATTCTAAATTGAATATAGGATTCTTCTTCTGCACTTTCAGCAGTGATTTCTTCAACTAAATCATTATTTTTGATAGAAACAATTGCTTGTTCATTATTTGGTGCATCTGAATATCTTAAAGTTACAGATGATGCAAATTTTAGATGTTCTTTTGCATTAGAACCACGTAAAATTGAAACAGGTCCTACAAAGTCTTTAGCTTCAAGTAATATGTCTCCAGGTAATGCAATTGCTTTAATCATTTCATTTTCATCTTTATTTCTTCCAACAATAAATTTAGTTTCTTCATCTAATCTAAAATGTCTTCCAATTTTTAATAGATCAATATCATTTATTGTTGGATTTTTTGTATGTGAAAACAAATCTTTAGCTTTAATTCCAAATTGCGGTTCTGTTAACAAACAACCGCCACCTGCATTTGGCGGATTTTCAATTCCATATTTTTTTGCCATATCTAATTGATTTCTTCTTGTTCGTCCTCTAATCATTCCAAGATTTTCTCTTTTGATTAATCCATCTTTTTCAGGATCTGTTTCTGGTAATAATGCAGCTGATAATGGTCTCACAATTTTTCCAACTAAATCTGATTCATTTTCAATTGTTCTTAATGCAGGTGCATGTTGACTCATTGGTCTTTGTCCTAATACCTCACCTGAAATAATAAACTCTGCACCAATTTCTTCCATGTGTTTTTTTGCAGCATCAAACATCATAGATCTACAATCAATACATGGATTAAATCCAGCACCAATTCCATGTTTTGGATGTTTTAACATTTCAATATACTCATCACCAAGATAAACTGTTTTTAGATTTACATTAAGATCATCGGCTCGTTCTCTAATCTCAAAACCACAACCTCGTCCACAATCAAAATCACAAAATGGAGTTTTAATTGCAACTGCAGAAACATCAAATCCTTGTTCTTGCATCATTTTAATTGCAAGTTGACTATCTAAACCTCCAGAAAGCAATGCAACCACTTTCTTCTTCTTTTCTTCAGTCACAGAGATAATTTCAAAATTCCTTATACAAACTTTACATCATACATAAATTGAGAATACACAATATTTTGTTATGAGACAACGAAGAAAAAATCTTCTAAAATATGCTAAAAAGATAGATTGTGATACTTTAGTAACATTTGAGCCTGAGAATCTATTTTACATGACTGGTTTTTGGGGGGAGGCAATAGGATTACTAGAAAAAAATGGAAAAACTACCATTATTGCTCCAGAACTTGAAGTTGGAAGAGCAAAAGATGAATCTGAAGATTGTGATGTAATTACTGCTGAACGTGGTTCTGGATTAATTTCTACTCTTATAGAAAAAATAAAGAAAAATCATGTATGTACTGATTGCCAAAATTATTCAACTATGCTAAGTCTAAAAAAATCAGTTTCACATTTGAAATCTTCTACAGAACCATTTTACAATGCCCGTATAATAAAAGATGAAAAAGAAATTAGAATCTTAAAAAAAGCTTCTAAAATTATTGATGAAATGTTTGAAATTTGTTCAAAAAAAATGAAAGTTGGACAAAAAGAATCAGAATTACAAACAATTTTGATGACATATGCCATGGAACAAGAAATGTTTGATACTGGTTACAAATCTACACTTAACCCATTAATTATTGCTGGAGGTCCTAATGGTGCACTTCCACATGCTCAAGTAAGTCAAAGAAAATTCAAAAAAGGTGATCTTGTAGTAACTGATCTAACATTAAGATACAAAGGATATGTTTCTGATGCAACTAGAACATTTGCATTAGGAAAAATTTCTTCACAAGCTAATGAAGCATATGAAATTGTTAAACAATCACAAAAACTTGGTCTTAAGTCTGTTAAACCAAATATAGGTTGTAAAGATGTTGATTTTGCATGTAGAAAATACATTGAAGAAAAAAATTATGGTCAATATTTTATCCATTCAACTGGACATGGAATTGGATTAGAAGTACATGAGTTTCCAACTGTTTCTTATCGAAGTACTACTAAATTAAAAGAAAATATGGCAATTACTGTAGAACCTGGAATCTATATTGAAAATAAATTTGGAATTAGAATAGAAGATTCACTTATTGTAAGGGATAGACCAATTGTAATGCATAAATTTACAAAAGATCTACTAACAATCTGAGCCTAATCGTAAAAGTCCACTATGTCTATGATGTATTTTGATTCAGGGTTATTTGATTCAATTTTTTTAGAATCTATATTTACATTCCAATCATAATTAATATCATCACCTTTATCCGATTTGAAATTTAATATAACTTGATATTCTTCTAAATTGATATTTGCTACGACTACATGTATTCTAGTATTTCTATCATCAAATATTTTTTTATCAGGATATTCTTCATTTATTTTATTTTCAATTGCATCTTTTACATTTAATCCTGATTCATTAGGACCGTTATACTGCATTAAAATATCTACAACAATCTGCTCCTCTTCTGAAAAATCAATTAAAAAATCATCAAGATGTTTTTCTGTTAATACCCCATTTGCACTAATTACAATTAATGCTATTCCTGCTAGATAAAGTGGTGCTCTTTTTTTAAGAAAAGATTTAAGATTATTCTTTTTTGGTTTTTCTTCTTCTTTTTTATCTTTTTTACCCATTTTAATCCCTGTAAATAATTAATTATTTGAAGTTATTATTAACTAAACTCTTTATTTTAATTATTTTTAGCAGTTAAAATTAAAACCTGCCATGGAAAAATAATATCCCCATTCCTTTTTGTATATTGTAAAGTTTTTTCTTTAACTGAATTTTTGAACTCTTTACGTTTTGAATACTCTAATGCATTTAGTTTTTCTTTTAGAGGTTTTGCAATGTATTTGATATAATTTTGCCAATAATCTTCAAATTTTCCTGGATTATAATTAAAAATAAATTCTTTAATTACAATATTTGAGAATCCTGCTTTTCTAATTTCTGTTTTTAATGCAGATTTTGTACCAAATCTATCCAAATTTGGTGTTCCAGGAGGGATATAATCTGGTATGTATTTTGTAGCAGAATCTAAAATGCTACTAAAAAATGGAACATTGTCTTTACTACCATGAACAGATATTCCTATTATTCCAGATTTTTTGAGGCTATTTTTGATATTTTTTAATGCTTTTTGTGCATTAGGAAAAAAAAATAATGCATACTGACAAGTTACTATATCAAATTTTTTTGAAAAAGAAAGGTTTTCAGCATCTGCATTTAGAAAATCTAAATTTTTTTTATTCTCTTTTTTAGCAATTTTAATTGCAGTTGTTGATGTATCAATCCCTACTACATATCCTGATTTACCAACTTTTTTTTGGATTTGTTTTGTTACTACTCCAGTTCCACATGCAACATCTAGTACTCGATTATTTTTATTAATTTTTATTAATTCAATTAATTTTTTTGTACTTTGAAATGGGCCTTTATTTACACTAGCCCATCTTTTATGATATCTTGGAGCAACTTCATTCCAAATTTTCATATTTCTTTGTTTATATTCTGAATGAATAACTTTCATTTTAATTTTGATTCAATTTGTTTTCTTATAATTTTTGCAATTTTATCTTTTTTCATCCAACCTGAGACAATATTCTTTTTTGAATCCACAATTATAATTTGATTATTTTGAGAATTTTTCTTATATCGAGATATCCCAATATCATTCGCTATGATTATATCTGATGATGATTCTTTTAGTTTCTTTTTAGCTGATTTAATTAATTGAGTATTTGTAACATTTGTTTCTGCCTTAAAACCAACTAATAGAACATTTTTTTGTATTTTTTTAATTTCATTTATGATTTTAGGGGTTTTTTTGAGACTAATTGAAATATTTGTCTTTGAACTTTTTATTTTTTTCTTACTTGGATTTTTAGGAATATAATCAGATACTGCAGCAGCCATTATAACAATATCAAATTTATTTTTTAATTCTTTTTTTACAACATCAAACATTTCTTTACTTGTTACAACATTAATGATCTTTGCACCTTTTGGTGGAATTTCATTACCTGGTCCATAAACAAAAGTAACTTTTGCACCTGCAGAAACTAATTCTTTTGCTAAACTTACTCCTGTTTTACCCGTACTTTGATTTGTAATTGCTCTAATTGGATCAATTTGTTCAATTGTTGGTCCAGCAGTCATCAAGATTTTCTTCCCATGTAATTTAGATGATAATCCAAATTTCTTTAAAACAAAATCAAGTACTTCTTCTGGTTCTGATGCTTTTGCTTTTCCTTCTATCATATTTGGTGATATAAAATCAATTTTATTTTTTAGAAATGAAATATTTTTTTTAACTGCTGCATTTTCATACATTGATGCATGCATTGCTAAGGCCATTAAAATTGGTGTTTTGGAACCAAATCCTACAGTAAGTACAGTTGAAATTGGTGTATCATCAATTCCATTTGCAAGTTTTCCTAATGTATTGGCAGTTGCTGGATATACAATAATAAGATCTGATCTTTTATAATCTGCAATATTGATATGCTCTAATTTTCCTGTTAATTTTGTAATAACATCATTTCCTGTTGCCCATTTCATGTAATCAGGCTGAATCATTTTTGTTGAGGCTTTACTCATTACACAAGTAACTTTTGCTCCATGTCTCATTAGTAATCTTGCAAGTTCAATTGATTTGTATGCTGCAACACTTCCAGCAACACATAATACAATTTTTTTACCAGAAAGTTCCGTTCCTTTTGATTCTACTATATCTAATGATGGATGTTCTAATTTTCTTTTAGACAATTTCTTTCCTCAGTTTATTATATTCAGATTCATCCATTTGGAATTCATTTTCAATTGCTGGAAATTTTTCTTCTTTAACTTCTTCCACATATGATTTTACAGCATTTCTTATTTCTTCTGATAATGATAGATATCTTTTTGCAAATTTTGGTTTTAGTTTTTCAAATAACCCTAACATATCATGAACTACCAAAACTTGTCCATCACAATCTTTTCCTGAACCAATTCCTATTGTTGGTACAGAAACTTTTTGTGTAATTATTTTTGCAACTTGACTTGAAACCATTTCTAAAACTATACTAAATACGCCTGATTCTGTAATAATTTTTGCATCTTCAATTAATTGAATTGCATCTTCTTTTGTTTTTCCTTGAACTGTATATTTTTCAGCAGTTTGTGGTAATAATCCTAAATGACCCATAACAGGTATTTTTGATTCTGTAATTGATTTTATTATTCCTGCAACTTCTCTTCCACCTTCTAATTTTACAGCATCAGCACCAGCTTTGATAAGTCTTAATGAATTTGTAATAGCATCTTTTTCATTTTTATACGAATTAATTGGTAGATCTGAAACAATCAATGAATTTTTTTTTGCATTTTTTGCAGCAGTTGTAAATCTGATCATATCTTCCATAGTTACTGAAGATGTATTTTCATATCCAAGCATCACCATACCTGCACTATCTCCTACAAGAATTACATCTACTTGATCACATAATGTTACCATTGTAGAATCATATCCTGTTAAAACAGTGATTTTTTCCTTTTTTTTCATTTCTACAATATTTTTGATCGTTTTATGCATTTTTTGCCCTTCTTTCTAAATTTTTGTTAATTTCTAAAATTGATACTTTAAGATTTTTTTTATTATTATATTTAGAAGATTTTTTCAATTCTTTTTTTGATTCACTTACAAGTAACTTCATAGCACGTGTTACATTATCTACTATTGTAATATCTGCAGTTTCCGCAGTTCTAGAAAGTGGATTTAAATCAAATGTAATAATTTTCTTTTTTGCTTTTTTTAATGCAATTGTTCTATCGCCATCTTCCAAAGGAACTAAAACAACATCTGCTGAAAATATTCCATTTTTATCAACAATTCTACGTGCACTATCAATTCCTAATAATTTTATAGATGATTTTTTATTTAATCCAAAAATTTCTTTTGCACCTGATTTTTTTAAAATTTTAGTGATTGCTTTTTTACGTTTTTCATTTGAATAAAATAAATTCACTTCAATTTTTGAATTAGTATTTTTTGCTAATTGAATTATTTCTTTAGGACATAAAGCTGCAAAATTCCCATTTACAGAAATAACCGAATTTTTTGCATTTTTGAGCATAAATGCTGCTGCTTTTATTGATTCCTTAGCAGATTTTGAGGTTTTTTCACCTATAAGATAATCAAAAGCTTCACCTCTTCCGTGAGCCAAAAGCCCTTCTTTTGCAACTAAATTATCATCAAATCCTTTGACTAATTTCTCACGAATTAAAAGAGAATTTAATCTTGGATGTGATTTAGGAATTAAAGTCATATTTTTTAATTAATTATAAAGAACTCTTGCTCCTGTATTATCTAATTCTGATTTTATAATTATTCCATCAGAATATTTTTCTAAAATTTTTAAAATCTTATTTTCATTTTCTTTTGGAATCATTGAAAAAATTGTTTCACCAAATAATGCAATTCCACATTTAATATTATTTTTAGATAATTCATTAACCACTTTTTGCATCCTTGGTGTCATAACATCTACATATTTTGCAAATTCTAAAGACATTTCTTGAAAATGTTCATAATTTTTTGATTTTAATAATTCATTAACCATTTTTCCTCCAAGACCATTAATTCGTGGTAATCTTTCTTTGATGAACTTACTTGTTGAAATTGGAGAAAAACATATCATAATTATAGAAATTTTATTTAAAGTAATATTTTGGACATGACCAATCCCTGGTGCTCCTGGTTTATCTCTAATTTCAAATCCACCATAATATGATGCTAAAACATCTCCTAATCCTGTTTTACATTCTATTTCAACATCATGTGCTATTTGTGCAACTTTAATTTTAGATAATTTACATTCTAATGCATCGTTTAATGCAATAGATAATGATAATGCAACTGCTGCACTAGAACCAAATCCATATCCAACTGGAACATCAATTTCATGTATAATATCTACAAATTTTCCTTTTGTAGAAAATTTGTTGAGAACTACTTCAGAGACTCTCATATTTCCTGATTCAAAACCATTTACTTTGATTGTAAAATTTGAAATGTCATGTTTTGTTTTGTTTCTAATTGTAACTGTAGTTTTAACACCTTTCTGTATGGAAAATCCTGCACCTAACGAACCTAATTGTTTTGAATCTTTTTTGTCTAATTCGGCTTTGAAAAAACCTGTAATGTGTGCTGGACAAAATGCTGTTACCATTATGATCAAATTTGACATATTTGGAAAATATTAATACTTGGCTTAAATAATATAAATTAGTATAAATTGACTACATTCACACGACGCCTACAGAAAATTGGAAGTAGTATGCTTGTTTCACTTCCAAAAGAATGGATTGATGCAAATAATCTAAACAAAAGCAATCAAGTTGAAATTGAAACAAATCAAAATAATCTATCAATTAGAACACAACTAAGCAAGAGACCTTCAAAAGAAGTTGAAATTTCATATCCCTTATCAGAAGGGGAGGGTATTGTTCCAACAATCACTGGTGCATATCTTTTAGGGTTTGATGTTATTAGAATTGTTGGAAAATCTTCTATCTCAATTAATGATAGAGAAAGTGTTAGAGGTTCTATGAGAAAATTAGTTGGACTGGAAATTATTGATGAAGATGCAACAAATATTTCTATTCAATTTTTACTTGATGAGACATCAATAAATCCACAAAATATCTTAAAACGAATGAGTTCAATTGCACTTGGAATGTTTAATGATGTTGTATTAGCTCTAAAAAGTGGAGATAAAACAAATCTTGAAGCAGTAGCAAATCGTGATGCTGAAATTAATAGACAATATTTTCTTCTTGTTAGATTAATTAGAAGTACTATAATGGATACTAGATTAGCTGGTATTTTCAATTTAGAAAATATAGATATTCTTGATTACAGAATTGCTGCAAATACACTTGAAATTGCAGGCGATACAGTTGTAGAATTATCTAAATCATTAATTAAATCAAATCTATCTAAAGTAGAATTAAAAAAATTATATGATTTTGCAAAAGATATGGAAGAAATACAAATCAAATCAATTGATTCTTTTATTTCTAATAATAGAATGATTGCAATTAATGCAATTAGACTACAAAGAACTAATTCTACAAAAATCTCTAAAATTCGTTCTGCTTTAGAAAGCGAAAAACAAATTTCTCTTCCATTATTTGATCTTATCTATATGTTTGAGAAAATTCTACAATCTTGGTCTGATATTAGTGATCTAGTTAAACCAAGTTATCAGTAAAATATTATGATATTTTTTAGCTATTATTAAAAAATAATTACAATAATTTTTTTTTCGCAGCATAAATCATTACTGCACAAATTGTTTTTGAATCAATAATTTTTCCAGATTTAATCATTCCAATTAATTTTTTAATATCCATTTTTACAACTGTGATAAACTCATCATTATCTAATTTTAATTCAAATTTCTTTTTTGTTCCTGATGCTACAAAAATGTGAATTTCTTCTTTGTTATAGCCTACTGAAGGAAAATATGAGATTAATTTAGTCATTTTTTTGGCCTCGTAACCAGTTTCTTCAATAATTTCTCTATATGCACAATCAATCGGTTTTTCTCTTTTTTCTAAAGTACCGGCTGGAATTTCTAAAATATATCCATGTGGAAATCGATGTTGTTTTACTAGTAACACTTTACCTTTTTCGTCAAATGCAAGCATTGCGGCGGCACCTGGATGTTCAATAATTTCTCTTCTAACTTTTCTATGTTCAACTTGCATATGATATGCATTTAATTCAAATAATTTACCTTTGTACAGTTTTTCTTTTTTCATATTAGTTTTGAAAAGTATTATTATTTAATTTGTTTGGTATGTTAAATGTAATTTTGATGATTTCTTAAAATCAAGAATAGTATTTTTTAACCATTTGTTATAAAATGAAATTTTTTTAGGAATAAATAAATCTGCAGATTTAACATTTTTAAAATTTCTAACTTTTTGTGTTAATTCATCTATTTTGTAAATATTATTACTATACATAATTAAAACAATTTGATTTTTTGCAATAAATGGAATTTGTAAATATGTTTTAGAAAATTCTTTATTCATTTCTTTTAATGTTTCTTTCAAATTACTTTTTATCCATGTAATAATTGCATAGGGAATAAATTTCTTAATTTTTTTTGGATCATAAATTGTTGTAAATTGAATTCCTTCATTTTTTTGCAATTTTTCAATACATCTTGTAATTGTTTTAGTTGACATTTTTGCATTTTTTGCAATTGTTTCAATCTTTTGTCTTGGATCTTTAATTAATTCCTCTAAAATTTCTAAATCAGTTTTTGTTAAATCTGTATTAAATCCTGGATTTTCTGCTTCAAAAATTGATAATACTTGAAAATCTTTCATTAATTTTTTTGCAAGTTCAATTTTTTGCTCTAAATTTTCTTTTACAATAATACTACAAACGGTTATTCCTCCAACACATGGTGCAACAAAATGTGGTTCTCCTACTAGACTAACTTGTTCTAAAACTTCTTTCATATTTTCTCCAGATACTACAAAATACAAAATTCCATATCCTAAAACTGGTGGCTCAACTTTAATGAAGAACTCTTCAATTATCTCTAATTTTTGCATTTTACGTATTCTTGCGTTAACTGCTCCACCAGACATTCCCAAATCAATTCCAATTTGTCTATCTGATTCCCTGCAATTGTTTAATAATTTACTTAGAATTTTGATATCAAAATTGTCCATTATGTCACTTATAGTATCTCCATAAAATATACAAATAACTAATATGATATAAAATTGTCTATAATTTAGCACTAGGAATAATATATGTTATATATTAGACTTTTTCCATTATTTTATGGATTACCGAATGAAATTAGCAAAAAGAATGCTATTCAATAAACGAGGTAGTTTGTTTGGTGCAGTTTTAGCTGTAACAATTGGAATTTTAGTAATTCACGTAAATTTTGTAATATTTCAAGGACTCTTTGATGCAATAGTTAGAGACATCAGTGAATATCGAAATGGTGATGTTCTTGTAACAAATGAAGATGATTACATAGATAAATCCGATTCAACAATTGTAAGATTCTTTGAAAGAATTTCATATGTTGAAGCGGCGACACCGCGGCTTTCATCGACGGCAGAAATGGAAATTACAAAAAATGGAAAACTAATTGAAAAAACTAGAATACCTGTAGTTGGTGTTGATCCATTTACTGATATTAGAGCATCTACTGTCCATGAAACTGTTACAGAAGGAACTTATGTTTTCTCAAGAAATTCTATTGTATTGGGAAATACTGTAGCAAATGATCTTGGAGGAGCTGTAGTTGGTGATAATGTTAAAGTTATAATTATTGATAGATGGGGGGAAGAACAAACTAAAAGATTTACTGTTTCTGGAATTGCAAAATCACCTGGTGGTCAAGGATTTGATTATAGTGCAGTCATACACATTGATACATTACGTGATATGACAGATCGAATAGATCAAACAGGATCAATTATGGTAAAATTAAAGGATCCAACTAAAGCATTAGAAGTAAAAGAATTTTTCTTATTATCATTTCCAAATGATGATTTCTTAGCAGAAACAATAGAAGAATCAGCTGAACAACAACTTGCTGGTTTTAGATCCGGTATAGCAATGATTAACATGATTGGATATTTTGGAATGATGTCTTCTGCATTTGCAATTGTTACAATTCAAATGATGTTAGTAAATGGGAAAACTAGAGAAATTGGTGTAATGAGAGCAATTGGTGCTAAAAGAAAAGATATTTTGATAATTTTTATTTTTCAAGGTATGTTAATTGGAGCAATTGGTGCTGGAGTTGGAACTGCAACTGGATTAGGCTATACATTTTATGCAAAAGAAACAAAGATGTCATTCAATAACAGTTTACCCCTTGAAGTAACTTACAATTGGGAAAAAATTGTTCAAACTGCTTTGGCTTCATTTGCTCTGGCTATTATTGCGTCATTATACCCATCGTATAGAGCTACAAAATTATTACCTGTGGAGGCAATGAGAACTGGCTAGAGTACTTGAGGTTAATCATTTAACCAAAATTTATGGTGATGGGGATAATAAAGTGAAAGCTCTTGATGATGTATCTTTTTCAATTGAACAAGGTGAAGTTGTTTTAATTGTTGGAAGTTCAGGTTCAGGTAAATCTACATTATTAAACATGATTGGACTTTTAGATAGCCCAACAAATGGAAATATTCTCATCGATGAAATTAATACTACAACTCTTAATGATGACCAAATTTCATCATTTAGAAATAAGAAATTAGGATTTATTTTTCAATTCTCTAATCTTTTAACAGATCTTTCAGTTTTAGAAAATATACTATTACCGATACAAATTGCTGATGCTAATTTTACTTCTGAAAAGGATGCTATAGATTTGTTAAAAGCAGTTGGACTAGAAGATCAAATGTATAAACGTGCAAATAAAATTTCAGGAGGGCAAGCTCAAAGAGTAGCTATTGCAAGAGGTTTAATCAACAAACCTTCAATTGTTTTAGCTGATGAACCAACTGGTAATCTTGATTCAGTTACTTCAGAAATAATAGTTGATTTAATGAAATCCATGGCAAAAAAACTTAATCAAACTTTTATTATTGTTACTCACGATAGAAAACATTTTGGAAATGTTGACAAAGTTATTACAATTAAAGATGGTAAGGCATTTCAAGGAGAAGAACCTTCAACAATGGAGATCACTGTATGATGAATTCTAAATTTTTATTAATATTATTTTTAATTGGATTTGTACCGTTCATTTTTACAAATTCATATGCTGATTGGAAAGATGGACCAATAGAATCTGGAAATTTTGGTTCAGAGGGTCCATTTGAAAGAAATTTTGGAGATGTTAAATTACTAGATGCATATTTTGGCACGTTAGATAATAAAATAGAAGTTGGAACTGGAGATAGTAATGTTCCATTTACAATAGAATTTGCAAATGTAGGAACTCAAGATATTACAGGAATTGAAGGAAAACTTGCATTACCTTTAGGATTTTCAGGTTCAAATGGTCCAGGTACAGCAATTAATGCTAATACCAATACGAATTCTCTAGCTGGTGAAAATTTTCATTTAACTTTTTATGTAAATTTGGATAAAAATACACAAATTCAACAATATTCCGGAACTGTAAAAGTTGATTATTCAAGATTAAGAGAATCTGGTGTTAGAACATCATTTTCTACTTTTGATTTTAAAGTAACTGGAGATAGTACAATTAATGTGAGAGCATCAGAGTCATTTCTTACATCATTAAAATCCAATAATATTATTATTGATATTGTAAATGATGGAACTGCACAAATGTCTGCAGTTGATGTGATTATCAATAATGCACAAACATCACTTTCATCAAATACTGCATCAATTACAAATATTGAAAATGTCTTAATTTTAGAATCCAGTTGGGATCTTGGAAATATTCCTGCAGAATCACATCGTTCTTTGATTGCAAATGTATATGTTCCTGAATCTTTAAAGGGTGATACTTTACGAATTCCTTTATCTATTTCATATTATAATACACATGGTGATAAAGAAACTATTTCAAAGATTCTTGATTTTTACATTAGAGGTTTAATTGATCTTACAGTTTTTAATGTAAAAGTAATTGAATTATCTGGTACTCAAATGGTAATTGGTGAAATAATTAATGAAGGAAACGAAGATGGATTATTTGGTTTTGTAACTCTTGATGCTAATGGAGATTCTAATATTAAATCAAATACCCAATTCATTGATGAAATTGAAACTGATGCACCAGTTCCATTTAATATCCCAATTGAGTTTGATGGGGAGCCAAAATATGGTGAACATGATGTAACAATTACTGTAAGATACAAAGATAGTGTAAGAGATGAAATTTTTCTACCCTATGAAACTACAATTTTAGTTAATGAACCATCAATTATTGATGAGGATAATTTTGATTCAATAATAGCAATTATCCCAATAATTTTAGTTATAGGGTTTGCAATTTTCATAATTCGTAGGCGTAAAAAAGCAGCATTATCAACAAATTAAAGATTAATGTTAAATCTTAAAAGTGTGAATAAAAGAAAATGAAATTCAGATTACCTATTACAATTTTAATTATTGTCTTAAGTGTAGGCAGTATAATTATTGTAACTGGTTTCATTTCAAATTCTAAATATGTAGATATTCCTGAAATCTCTAATCAATATGAGAATTTACTAAAATACAAAAATGAATTAGAGAAAATTAATCAATATAATCAAGAAATTTTAAAAAATTTAGAATATGAAATTAAAAATTCTGATGATGTCAATATCTCTCAAATAAATAATGAGATTGATGTAATTAATCGTGTAATTAATGAAAATAAATTAGAACTAGAACAAATAATTATTAAATTATCTCAAATTGATTCAAATCCTTAATTACTAAAAATATTTTATTTTTTTCTAAATTCATATACTAATTCATTATTCCATAATTATTGTTAAATCATCGAAAATTAACTTTCATTGGAGTTATTTTTTTGGTCATAACTTTTTTGATTAACTACTATCATGAACAAAATCATCCTGGTGGGGAATTCAATTATGCCTATATTTCTGGAGCCATAATGTTGATTTCATTTGCTGCTAGTTTTTTAATATTCACTAAGGATAACATAAAAAATTAATTTACTCGTAATTGATTTATTATTAAATTGGAATTAGGCTCAAATTCAATTTAGATCTAGGATTATAAGCAATTATTAGATATTGATATTATGCCTGGCGATGAAATTGAAGTTCCAAAGGAATTACGTGAATTTATGTTTGAAGAAGCAGAAGAAACTAATCTTGGTCAAAAAAATGGAGCACAAAAACAATACCGTTATGGTAATTTGCATATTAGAGAATATAATGATAAATTTCTAGTTCATACTGACAAAATTGATCCTAGAGTTAATCCCTTTGGTCATTTAGTATATGATGCTCCTGAAGTTTTAATTGGTATTGCATGTGGAATATTTGCAGGTGTAAATACTGCAAAAAAGTTTTCTAAAAATAATTCTAAAAAAATTTCCTTAGCTAGTATTTTATCTTCTTCTATAATGTCTGGATATTTAGCATATACAACAACTAAAAAAATTAAAAAACATCTAGAGTGATTTTATGTATACAATAAGAACTATACAAATTTTGATTAAACTTTTGCCATCTATTTTGGCATTACGTAAAGATAGAAAAAAATGGATTAATCAAAATGAAAATAAAATCGATTTAAACCAATTTAAAAAAAATGCTAGTAAAGTTCTTGAAACTTTTATTTCATTAGGACCAGTCTACATTAAATTAGGACAATGGCTTTCTTCTAGAGCTGATATTTTACCACAACCATATCTGGAAGAATTATCAAAACTTCAAGACAGTGTACCTGCTGCCCCATTTGATCAAGTTAAATCAATAATTGAAAAAGATATTGGATTAATTAATGAAAAATTTGATAGTATTGATCCTACTTCTATTTCAGGTGCCTCATTAGGACAAGTTTATCGAGGCTCAATTTCTGGCCAACAAATTGTAATTAAAGTAAAAAGACCTGGAATTGAAAAAGTAGTTAAAAAAGATCTAAAAATCTTAAAAAAAATTTTGCCACTGGCATTAAGATTTGTTGATCCAAATCTAAGATATTCAGCAAAAACTATGCTTTCACAATTTATTGAAACTATTCATGAAGAAATGGATTATACTAACGAATCTAAAAATCTTAAAGAAATTAAAAATGATATGGCAGAAAATCCTAAAGTGATTGTACCTTCAGTTTTTGATGATTTTTCTTCAAAAAATGTTCTTACAATGGAATATCTGCCTGGAATTAAGGTCACAAACATAGATGCTTTAGAAGAAAAAAATATTGATCGAGAACAATTAGTCGTTGACGTACACCAGATATTTTTCACAATGTTACTCAAACATTCAATTTTTCATGCAGATCCACATCCAGGAAATATTTCTGTAACTGATGAAGGGAAATTAATTCTATATGATTATGGAATGGTTGGACGAATTAATAATAAAACAAGAATTAATTTAATTCGACTATATCTTGCACTTGTAGAAAAAAATCCTCCGAGAGTTGTTTCTGCTATGGATGATCTCAAAATGTTAACTCCTGGATATAATAGATCAATAATTGAAAAAGGAATAGAATTATCGATTCGTTCTATGCATGGGGATAAACCTGATGAAATGGAAGTTCAAAGTTTAATGGAATTAGCAAATAAAACTATGAGTAAATTCCCATTTCTTTTACCAAAAAATTTGGCATTATATCTGAGAATGACCTCAATAATTGAAGGAATTTACAAAACACATGATGTTGATTTCAAATTTTTGAAAGTTCTAAAAAATATTCTTCAACAAGAAAATTTAATCACAGGTGCATATATTGAGGAAATAAAAATTTCCTTTGACACTTTTTTAAAATCAGTTAATTCTACTTTGAGAGTTGGCTCTGATATGGAAAAATTAATGGATGAAGTTCAAATTTATATGAAAAAACGTAAACCAGTAGTTTTGATTAGTGGAAGTATATTTTCTTCTGCTATTTTTATTGGCTCTGTCTTTTTATTTCAATCAAATGAATATTTAGGATCAATTGGAATGATCAGTTCTGGTATTATTATGGGAATTTCAACATTACTAAGAAAGTATTAGATTATTCAATTGAAATATTTTTTGATTTTTTTGTTACGGGAATAACTAATACAAGAACTCCATTTTCATATTTTGCAGATCCAATTTTTTCTTCACCTTCTTTAATTTCAATTGGTAATCTAATTTTTTTATTTATTTTATTGGGTCTTTGATTTGAAATTAATGTTTTTGAATCTTTTTCATCTATAATTTTTTTAGCTTTAATTGAAAGTATATCTCCAGATAGACTCAAATCAATATCTTTTTTAGAAAATCCTGGAATATCGATAATTACTT
This sequence comes from uncultured marine group I thaumarchaeote, assembly GCA_902514095.1. Taxonomy (GTDB): domain Archaea; phylum Thermoproteota; class Nitrososphaeria; order Nitrososphaerales; family Nitrosopumilaceae; genus Nitrosopumilus. Next base: position 32,740 of record CABXPS010000003.1, read on the forward strand.
TAAGATTTTTATCAGTTAGATGCATGTCTATTGGTGGTAAAACAAATTCATAGAATTCTCTTGATTTGTTTCCCATTTCTTTGATTACCTCTTTCATTAATCCCATTTTGTTTATATTCTTGATTTTTTGATATAAACCTTAGTTAACTATGTGAGGTTCAGATCCTTATCTCTTAGGAGTTTGGGTTCAAATCTGACTTCCCATTCTTATTTTCTACATTTTTAATTAATTATCTTCTAATTTCTCTTTGATATTTTTTGAAAGAAGTTTGTTTATTATCTCACCTGAGGCTTTACCTCTGAGTTCTTTCATTACAATTCCCATTAGAGGTCCCATTGCCCTCTCTTTTTGATTTTTAATTATTTCTTGATTTTTATCTACTATGTTTTTGATAATTTTGTCTAAATCTTCCTCATTGATGGATTCAATTGAAGCATTTTTCATAGCTTCCTCTACATTTCGTGATTTTTTTGACATTATGTTTTCAAAAATTATTTCAATTGACTCTTTTGCAATTTCTCCTTTTTCTAATAATTCAAACAATTTGAAAATTTCTTGACTTTTTAATAAATTTGAATCTAATCCTTTTCTTTCTAAATTTGTAATTGTTGAACAAAGAATTGATGCAACAAATGTTGGATTTGTTTTTATTTTTTTAGTTATATTTTCAAATAACTCAATATACTTAGAATCAAAAATTTGTTCTGCAAGTTGTTGATTCATTTCATACTTCACTTCTATTTCTTTAATTGCATCATCCCATAATTTTGGAATATTTTTTCTAGCATTGATTAATTCCATTTCAGTAATTATTATTGGTGGGATATCTGTTTCTGGATACATTCGTGCAGCTCCTGGTCTTGGTCTGAGAAACTTTGTTTCACCTACTGGGGTAGCTAATCTTGTATCTATTGGTATGCCTTGATTTTTGATATGTTCTATTCTTAAAATTACTTGATCAATTATAGTATGAATTTTTTCTTCAGGAGCGGCTAAAATTAAAAATGCGTCATTTTCATTAATTTTTAATAAATTTTTTAATTCATCAAGATCAGATTTTTCTATTCCGTAATTTGGCAATTCGTCAGAATGAAAAACTCCACCAATTCCAAAAAATCTTACTAATTCAGCTACTTCTTTTCCTAACCTAATACCCTCATAAGGTAAATATCCAAATATTCCAGCCATGTTTTTAAAAGAAACAGCTACTATCTTCTGATTTTTCTTTATAGCACTTTGAATAATTTTTGAATTACATTTTGCAAATAATTCTGTAATATCTTTTTTATTTTGATTGTCAAATAACCAATTACTTTCTTGTATTTTTTTTGAAATTTTTAATAGTCCATGTTGTCTTTTTGCTTCATATTCTACAACTTTTTCTAATTGATCTAATTGTTGAACTCCTTTAACTTCAATTACAACTCCTTTCCCATCTTTAATTGATACATTAACATCTTGTCGAATTGATCCTAATCCTCTTTTCACTTTTTTTGTACTTCTCAAAATTCTTCCTAAGGATAATGCAATTTTTTTAATTTCTGTTGAATCTACCTCAAAAGGATCTGTTGCAATTTCAACTAATGGTACACCTAAACGTTCTAACCCAAATTTTCTAGTACTGCCCTCCTCTCCTAAAATTTTTGCTGCATCCTCTTCTAAACAAATTGACTGAATTCCAATTTTTATTTCTCCTGCATTATAAAATCCACCTTGTGAAATTAGCATTGTACGTTGAAATCCAGTTGTATTTGAACCATCAATTACAGTTTTTCTCATAGGATAAATTTCACTAAAAATATTTGATTTTAATGCAGCAGCAATAATCAATATAATCTTTCTTGCATCTTTATCTAATTCATGTGGTGGCTCTTCATCTTGTTCAACTAAACAACTGCTTTCTTCATTTGCATAATACATGATAGTTTTTGATTTTGTACTTTCAAATAACGCAGCAGGATCAAATTCACCTAATTCACTTTTAGACGCTCGTAATTTTCTTTGAAATTTAATTGAGTAATCATCTGATTCAATTGGAGTACAATTACAAAATAATTTTTTATTAGTTTTAATCTGTTGATGAATTTCTAAGCCTACTTTTACGCCTGCATCTTTTATTGAAAATTTTTCCATATTATTACCAATTATGTTGTAAATTCTGATGCAATTTGATTAAGCATATTTTCTTTAATTTCATCATATTTTTCAGTATTTCCTGTTACCCACATTGCTTTAACTAATGCAATTTCTGGAATCATATTTTCAAGTGGAATTATTCCTAAATTTAATAGATCTCTGCCACTTTCATAAACTGTCATTCTTACTCTACCATCAATACATTGTGAAGTCATTCCCATGAAAATTCCTTTTTCATTTGCTATTTTTACTGCTGGATACATATTTTCTCCAATGTGTCCTAATCCTGTACCTTCAAAAATTATTGCTTTACATCCTAAATCTATAATATTTTTTAATAAATCTGGATTATACCCTGGATGATATTTTACTAGAGCAACTTTTTCATTTATTTTTATTTTTGGATCAAAATTATTAATTGTAAAAAATGATGTTTTCATATTTTTGTGAATTTCATTATTTACAATTAAAAATGCTGGATCATTACCTACTGTTTGAAATGCTCCTCTTTTACTAGTGTGATTTTTTCTTACACGTGTACCAATATGACATGCAATTGTTTCATCACTTTCATCTTGATGCATTGCTATGTAAATTCCATTTGTTTTAGATTCAATAAGAAATTTTACTGCTCCAATTAGATTTAATGCAGCATCAGATGATGCACGATCTGATGATCTCTGTGATCCAACTAATGTTATAGGTATTGGAAAACCTGCTAATGAAAAAGAAAGATATGATGATGTATAATGCATAGTATCTGTTCCATGGGCAATAATTATTCCTGAGTAATCTGATTCACTGTATTCTTTTATTGTCTCCGCAATTTTTAACCAATGTTTAGGCATAATATTTTCAGAATATTCTGAAAATAGTACTTTTGTGTCAATGTTTGCAATTTTACTTAGTTCTGGAACTGATGAATTTAATTCCTCAGCTGTTAATACTGGTGTAACAGCACCTGTTCTGTAATCAATTTTACTTGCAATTGTACCTCCAGTTGATAATAATAAAATATTTGGTAGGTTATCATTTTTTTCAACTTCTTGATTTTTTTCAATAGTTTTTTCAACTTCTTGATTTTTTTCAATTTTTTCAATCTTTCTAATTTCTAAACCAATGTTATATCCACTTTTTAATTTTAAAACAATATGTTTGTCATCATTGTGTTCATATCTTGGCATCACTATTCCTGAATATGTAATATCAGACAAAATTTTTACAGAATCTCCAACTATGATTTTATTTGTTTTAAGAAACTGTAATGAATTTCCATTATATCCTGTATATTCTGACATTTATGGGAATTAGATTTGTTATTTAATTAAAACTACCTGTTTAATTGATACTTTTATGTTATCTTGCATTAAAAAAATGATTTAAACAATAGAATAAACCCCGTTTGTATACACTACCTACTCTATTGTATTTCAAGTGAGATCCAAGATCGGCATTACTCCAATTTGCTTTTTGTGGTCCTATCAATAACCACTTCAATAATCGTATATCTAATGATATTACCATATATTGTTCCAATTTTCTTAAAGTATTTTCATTTATTTTGTTAATTCCTTTCCCATTACAACTTATTCCAACCATTAATTCTTCATTGTTGATATCATTAGTTTTTAGAATAATAATTGTGTTGGAAATCCAGTTTATTTTTTGTCGAATTTTTTCAAAATTTTCATAAGCTTTTCCCATTAAATCATATACTTCAGATGCTTTTGGTTTTGATTCAAATTCATAATTAAATTTTTTATATGATAAAACACTTTCAATATATTTTTTCTTATCTTTTTTATCTACTGGACTGTATTCTTTATTACTTGTTCCTGTATCAATGTTAAACCAAGAATCGTTATTCAAAATTATGCCTTTGTATTTTTCTTGAGAGATATTTTTACATGTCCATTCAAATGCATCTTCTAATTCTGGTTCTCCTCTATATTCATTTAAACTAGTATTTTTTCCACATAATGTATAACGACCTGCAAAATGAATGTAATATTTTGGTTCTAGTAATTCTAAATATTTCTTGATTGTTTCAAGCTTTTTTTGTTGTTTTAAAATTGCTGCTGACTTTTTTTCTTCTTTAGGAAGATTATAACAATGTGGCCATGATGATGCTGCAACATATCCTACTAACAGCAAATCAATATTACCATACATGGATTTAATTGAGGAAGCAGTAATTTTTGCAATATCATATGGACAATCATTTGTATTTACAATTACTTGATTTTGATTATCAAAAACTGCAATTGTATCTATTTGAGTTGTTTGATATTTAAATTCAGATAAACCACAACCCATTATATTTCCACAAATATTTGGATCACAATTATCTGCCGCTAAAATATTTAGATACATATTTTCTTTTAATTTAATTCTGATTCCATGTTCTAATTCAATTGTTTTAAATCCTAATCTTTCAATTTTATTTTTAAGAAATTTTTCTGGAAAATTATGAATTAGTATTGGAATATTTTTATTTAATTTTGATAATGTTTTTGTCGATACATGATCAGAATGGATATGACTTACATAAATAAAATCAACATCTGAAAAGTTTTCTGGTTTAAAATCATATGGCGGATAAATTGCCCATGATCCGATATATTCTTCTCCTTCTAACCATGGATCACATAGAATTTTGACCTTGGAACCCTCATTATCATCTTCAATTAAGATTGATGCAGAATTCAATTGTGTAACTTTCATTTTGTTTATATGATAATTTTTTAATGTATTAAAAAATGTCTCTTTAATTATTAATTAAAAATAATTTATCTATAATAGGAGGCAACTAATTTTTCACCTAACTTAAGGTCTTTTTGTTCTCTTACTTTCTTAACTGCTTCTTCAAAATGCTTCATTGTCACTTTAGCATCAATACTGGTTTTTTCAATATCTTTTACGTCTGGATGTGAATCTAAAAATTCATGTATTACTAATGATACTGCAGTATTTGCAATTGATGCTGTATCAGCACCACTAAGTCCATCAGTTATTTCTGAAAGTCTTTCAAAGTCAATATGGTTTGGATCACTTGTTTCAGTAACTGTTGGTATTTTTTCTGCATTTAATTTCAAAATACTCTTTCTACTTTCTTTATCTGGAAGTGGAATTTGAATAATTTTATCAAATCTTCCTGGTCTTAATAATGCAGGATCAATCATATCTGCTCTATTTGTTGCAGCTAAAACTATTACTCCGTGCATATTTTCCATACCGTCTAATTCTGTAAGTAATTGACTGACAACTCTTTCAGTAACTGCATTTTCTCCGCCTGCTCCTCTAAGTGGTGCAATTGAATCAATTTCATCAAAGAACACTACACAAGGAGATGACTGTCTAGCTCTTTTGAAAATTTCTCTAATACCTCTTTCTGATTCTCCTACCCATTTTGATAATAGTTCAGGACCTCTTACTGAAATGAAATTTGCTTCACTTTGTGTTGCTACTGCTTTTGCAAGTAAAGTTTTTCCTGTACCACTTGGACCGTGAAGTAAAATACCTCTTGGCATATTATGTCCTAGTTTATCATATAATCCTGGATATTTCATTGGCCATTCAACTGCTTCTTGCAATTCTCGTTTAACGTCTTCCAAACCTCCAACTTCTTCCCATTTTATGTCTGGGTTTTCAATGAATACTTCTCTCATTCCAGATGGGGTTACTTCAATCAATGCTTTTGTAAAATCATCATGATTTACAATTAATTTATCTAAAGTTTCTGGAGGAAGTTTTTCTTCTTGTAAATCAAGTACTGGTAATAATCTTCTTAAACATTTCATTGCAGCTTCTTTACAAAGATATTCTAAATCTGCACCAACATATCCGTGACTAACTGAAGCAATTTTATCAATATCTACAGGTAATTCTTGATCATCTGCTGCTAAAGGCATATTTCTACTATGAATTGCAAGAATGTCTTTTCTTCCTTTTTTATCTGGAACTTTAATCTCAATTTCTCTGTCAAATCTACCTGGTCTTCTTAGTGCAGGATCTATTGCATTAGGTCTATTTGTTGCAGCAATCACGATCACTTTTCCTCTTGCTTCTAATCCATCCATTAATGATAGCATCTGTGATACTACTCTACGTTCTACTTCTCCAGTAACTTCCTCTCTTTTTGGAGCGATAGAGTCTATTTCATCTACAAAGATAATTGATGGAGCTTTTTCTCTAGCTTCTTTGAAAATTTCTCTTAATCTAGCTTCACTTTCTCCATAAAATTTACTCATTATTTCAGGTCCTGAAATACTAATGAAATGAGCTTGACTTTCATTTGCTACTGCTTTTGCAAGTAAAGTCTTACCAGTTCCTGGTGGACCATAAAGTAAAACACCTTTTGGAGCTTCAATACCTAATTTTTCAAAAATTTCAGGATGTCTTAATGGAAGTTCAATCATTTCTCTTACTTTTTTAATTTCATTATGTATACCGCCAATATCTTCATAGGTTACTTGAGGTACACCACGTAATGTTTCTCCTTTTTCAGCAATATGAAAAACTGTTTTTTGTGTAATCAAAACTGCATCAGCTGCGGGTGTTACTCCAATTACTTGGAATGTTAAACGTCCACCAAAGTATGGGACCATTACATTATCACCTTTGATTAATGGAACACTTTCTAAAGCATCAGCAAGATATCTTTCATCTATTGGGGGAATTGCTTCTAAAGGTGCAACCACCACTTTTTCAGCAGCAACTGCTTTAATTTTTCTAACTGAAATTGTATCACCAATTGCTATGCCTGAATTATTTCTACCAAGTCCATCAATTCTGATTATTCCTTTACCTTCATCAGATGGATATAGTGGAAGACATTTTGCTACTGTTCTTCTTTTACCTTTAATTTCAATAACATCCCCAGTTGAGGCACTTAGAGTATCCATTGAATCATAATCAATTCTTGCTACTCCTCTTCCAACATCTCTTGTGTATGCTTCAAGAACTTTGAGAGAAAGTGCATTTTGACTCATATACAAAGACCCTCTAATCTAATTTTTATACCTTTGTGGTAATTCTTTCATATTTTACTCCATACCAAAGCTTAAAATTCTCTTTTCAGTTGGAAACGATCAACTTGGGTAAAAGACCATTAGTACGTAGACGAGGCCGGGGAGGTAATCAATTTAGATCAACTTCTACTGGTAAAGTAGGAAAAACTGCTACTTATCCACGTTTTCCACTAGCAGAAAATCATACTGGTGAAATTATAGACTTGGTTCATGAGCGTGGAAGAGAAGCACCGCTATCTAAAGTTAGATTTGAAGATGGTTCTGTTTCCTTCATTCCAGCAGTTCTTGGAACTAAAGTAGGAGAATCATTAGAATTTGGCTTAAAATCAAAAATTGAAAAAGGAAATGTAATTAGTGTTCAAAATATTCCTGATGGTACTATTGTTTGTAATATTGAAAGACATTTTGGAGACGGTGGTGCTATAGTAAAATCTGCTGGAACTGATGCAACTATTTTTTCTCACGGTGATGATGGTGTTACAATTAAACTTCCTTCTGGTAAATTTGCAACTCTTAATCCAAAAAATAGAGCTATGATTGGTACTCTTTCTGGTGGTGGAGCCACTGAACGTCATTTTATGAGTGCTGGTAACAAATGGCGTAGTTTTAAAGCTAAAGGAAAGAAATATCCGATTGTTAGAGGTGTTGCACAAGCAGCATATGTTCACCCACACGGTGGTGGACGACATCAACACGTTGGACAAAGTTCTACTGTTTCTAGAGATGCACCTCCTGGCGCAAAGGTGGGAAGTATTGCTGCTAGAAAGACTGGTAGAGCTAGAATTAAAGAAAGAAAGTAGTTTTTCTTTAAAGCTAAAATTGATTAATAAGTTTCTTAAATTTTCTATCAATGTCTCATCAACGTGTAAGACTTTTTGTAACTGGTAGAGTACAAGGAGTTTTTTTCCGTCAGAGTTTAAAAGCTAAATCTATTCAAAATGATGTTTTTGGATGGGTAAAAAATCTTCAAGATGGTCGTGTTGAATGTCTTTTAGAAGGTAATGAGGAAAATATTTCTGTACTTGTTAAATGGGCTAATAGTGGACCTGCAAATGCAATAGTTGAAAATGTTGAAGTTCATAATGAAAAATTTGATAATGAATTTACAAAGTTTGATGTTTTGTATTAATGGATATTTTCATATGCTGTTTTGAATAATTTAGTAAATTCTAAAATTTTCTGATCTTTTTTAATTTGAATAGTTTGTATTGGATCTTTTCTGCTTTTTTGAATTTTAATAATAACACCTTCCATAAGCATGCAAATTTAATTTTAATTATAAAGGTAGTAGATCCGCTGGTTCCAGTCTAGACAAATAGCCCCATTTCAAGGCGTACAAGATCCGCCACGTAGACGAGGAAGCGTGGATGTCCTACCTTAGGATTGCTCCCTCCCGGACCTCATCCCTTTCGATAGTTCGGTCTTAGAAGTTATTCCTTCGAATATTTCTAGTCCTGCAACCACCCGCCTCGGCGTGATTTCATTTCCGCACACCAAGCGGGAATTACCCATCTAGAGATTTACCCAGCAGTTGCTGATCTCTGCATATAGCCGGTTTCAGAATAGGGCACGGCTAGCACCCCAATCCTACCTACTACCATTTTTTCTAAGATGGTATGTTATATTTGCATTAGGTTTGATTTGATTTTAATTTTGAGACCAAGATACAAACTGAGCATACATTGCCTGTGCATTCACTACCACATTTTTCACAATTTGTTTTTTCTTTAGTATTTGAATTGGAGTTTTTCATTACTTCAGAAACTTTGATAATTGATTGATACAAATTATTTTTAATTCCACTGCGTTGACTTTCTAATGAATTTAAAAATTCACGAATATCAGTTCTTATTCCTTCATTCATGTGTGGACATGGTTCTGATTGAAATGGCATACCATTTGTAAATGCATAAAATACAATTTCAGATTCGTATATTTCACAAAATGGTTTTATTTTTCTTAAAGAATTTACTGTTGTATCTGGATTCATCCAACCTACTTTAGTTGTATCACCAGAAAGCATGTTTATCACAAATGTTTGTAATGTATCATCTAAATTATGACCTGTTGCAATTACATCTGCTCCAATATCTTTTGCAGCATAATCCATTGCACGTCTTCTAAATGTTCCACACATTGAACATGATGATGTTTTCTCATTTTCTCTTAAATCTAATGCCTCATCAAGTGTTAAATCAAAAAGATCTTTGTAAGAATATATTTTATATTCTACATTTAATTCTAAACAAACTTTTTTGACAATTTCTAATGCTTCATTTCTATATCCTGGAATTCCTTCATCAATTGTTATGACTTTAATTTTAAAATTATGAGTTAATGACATTTCATGAATAACTTTTAGTAATGCTAGTGAATCTTTTCCACCTGATACTGCAACTGCTACTAATTCATTATGTTTAATCATTTTATATTTTGAAATAGTTTTAGCAGTTTTTTTTATAATAGATTTTGAAAAACATTGAGAACAGAGTTTTTCACCTGAATATTTTCTTGTATATGCTGCTTGATTTTCACATCTATCGCAGGTCATAAATTTAATAATTATTTTTCATTAATGATTCTTTAGGTAATTTTAGATTGTAAACCATCCAGATTTCATATATGACAAAGCAATATTGAGACCAAATAGAATAAACGTAAATGCGTAAATCCCCCACATTGTCATTTTAACCCCTTTATCTGAAAATCTCTTATCGATAATAATGTGAATAAACTTTCCACCATCCAAGATTGGTAATGGAAGCATGTTGATTATGCCTATGAAAAATGAAATCATCCATAACCATAACAAGAACATTGAAACAGTTGGATCATTCCATTCAATGAAATTCATTACAGGTGTATATGCAAATGAATTATCTCTCATAATTCCAATTAATCCTCTTTCAGGATCATCTGGTGCTGGCATTACTGTTAATCCAAAGTCTAATGGTTGACCATCTCTAAGTACAGATACAGTAGCTGTATCTCCTGGATTCAAACTAGGAAAATCAATTGGACTAAGAATCGGTATACCGTTAATTGAAGTGATAATATCATTTGCAAGTAATCCTGCTTGTTCAGCTCCTGAATTCTCTATAATTGAAAGTATCAAAACACCTTCAGGTAACTCGTAAAATATACTCAATAATGGTTCAGGTACTACCATTGCAAAAAATGGATTTGTTAATAGTATGACACCTAACACTAATGCAAATAATACATTTGAAGTTGCACCTGCTCCAATTACTCTTAATTTAGAAATCTTTTTAGCTTTTTCAAATTCTTCTTCATCTGGTTCTACAAATCCTGCAAACATTGCGATAAAAATTGCAAAACCACCTGTTTTGATTTTAATTTTTTCAAGTGCAGCTACAATTCCATGTCCACCTTCATGCATTACAAGTACAATTGGAATTGAAAGTAAAAAGTACGTAATAGCTGGTGCTGAAGTTAAAGTAATTCCTGGAATTAGTACAGTTAATTCATTAAATTCTGATTGTGCAACAAAAAAGTTTGAAACATTATTTAGTAAAAACCAAAATGCAAATCCCATCATTATAAAACCTGCAATTACACTAACGTTTGCAAATATTGATACTGCCGCTCTTGTTCTTCCAAGAACTCGAATTAAAACATCATTGACACTTTTATTTTTGTAAACGAGACTGTATGCTTTAATTTCAACACCATATTTTTCTAATTTTAGAGCTTTTGCGGTTACAAAAATAGCTACCCAAGCCATTAAGACGTAGATTATCGCATTTTCAGTAATAAAATCAAGTTCCAAACTAATTGCTAATTTTTTAAAGTAGAGCCATTTATCGGTTACTATGAAACCCGTCTTGATTATCTCTACATATCCTAATAAAAAATCGATTTTAAAAATAGCCAATGAACTTGTGAAAACTAAGATAATAGCATGTGTGAATATTTCAAAAATCGATTCAGTTTATTCATGGAATGGTAAAATTCAAAATTCATCAGAATATATTGCAATATTCAAAACTGTCACAAAAAATAAAACTAAACTCAAAAAGAAAATTGCTGAAACTCATCCCTATGATGTTCCAGAAATAGCAGAAATTGATGTTACTTCAATCAATAAATCATATCTAAATTGGTTAATTGAATCAACACATTAAGTTTCTAAAGAATATCTTAACAAAGAAACAATTCCACCCAAACCTGTAACTCTTAATCCAATATCTGTTGATGAATCAACACTGTAAATTTTAACTCCTTTATTCTCAACATCATTTAAAAAATTCATTATCTCTTGTTCATTATTATCTTGAATTATTTTATCTGAAAATACTATTGATTCTACTGCTCCCAATTGATTTGCCTTCAAAGTTTCAGCATACCCCATTGTAAATTTTTTACTTTTTTTATTTGCAAGAATCATTATTTCATCAATTATTAATGCAGCTTTTGCTAATTTACTATCAGACATTATTTCATGCATAGTTTGAGATTTGGTAAATGTGTAAATCCCATCTTCTCCTCCTGAATCAATTCCATCGACAACTTGAATTTTATATTTTTGTAATTTTTGAATATTATTTGCAAATCTTTTTTTTGTTTCACCTGGACCAAAAATTACTATCATATCCCCTTCCTTGAAAATAGAAGTTATTGCCTGGTGTATATGCTCAAAAAATTTTTCAATATTAAAACTAGTTTTGTATCTCTTTCCACCAGATCCTGAATAAATATTTGGCATAAATTCTAAATGTGTGCCTCTTAATCTTGCAATTCCACAATCTGTAGTATCAATTGCAACTAAAACAAAACTTGTTTGATTGTTACTTGATTTCAAAAGTTTTTTTTCAATTGGTAACCATTTTTTCTTTGAAATTGTTATTCCATCATTAAGTTGTAAAATAAATGAGTGATGTGAGCCATGTGGTACTGACTCATTACTTGATTCAGAAATTATTCCTCCAATTCTTAATTTGTCTAAAACTTCATCTAGCGAAATTTTTTCTACAGTTAATGCAATTCTAATTTTTATTCTTTCCCCTTTATCTGGTCTTGCATAATCTTTATCTTGTTTTAGAACTCTTGTTGTATCTCCAATTACTTTATCATTTTCTTTAATTATACGTCGTAAATTCAATAAATCTTCTGAATCTTCTGGAATAACTGAAATTAGATTTTCATCTATTGTTTTTGTAATCATGATATTGTTATAATTTACAAAAAGTAAAGTGTTTAGTTTGTTGTTTCAGTAGTTTCTTCTTCTTGGGATTTTTTCTTTAGATAATTTTCAACCCAATCTAAAGTAAGAACTCCAGATTCTGCTAAGTTTGTTAAAGAATTTGGAGAAGCTTCACCTGTTACTTTACCTTCCATTCTTCTTATTTGACGCCATTTTAGAGATGTGTTCCCACTTTTTGAATTATAAATTATTCCAAGAACATCTCTTGCATTCATAAATGTAATATCTCTAATTTTTTTCAACGTTACTTTATCTGCAGCTTCAACGTATATTGCACCCAAATTATCTTCTCTTTCTGCAAATACTTCTGAATCTCCCAAGTAACTTCTTGGGGCATAGGATTTACAAGTACTAGATATGATAAATCTCCTAAAACTTTCCAATGTTGCTGGAGCGCTAATTGTAACCATTTTGCTTGACTAACTATTCGCCATTTATCAAGCTTCTTGAAAGACTCAATAGGAATGTCTCTAAAACTTGGTTTGTAGGCTGTGATGATCCTATCCCTCTGACTAGTGATGAGGATCTTGAGAACTGAGTCTGCCTTATGATTTTAATGCTTGATCTGTATTGTTATTATGTGAAATTCTTAACTGAATATCTAACTTTTCAAGTGAAAAAACGAAGAGGATTTGTTAACATCACTTCTGATATATCAAAACTAGTTTTAAAAAGTAAAATTCAGGAAGGTCTTTGTCTTGTTAATGCAATGCATATCACTGCAAGTGTTTTCATTAATGATAATGAAACTGGATTACATCATGATTATGAAAAGTGGTTAGAAGAATTAGCACCACATGAACCAATTGAACAATATGATCATAACAATACCGGTGAGGATAATGCAGATGCTCATCTAAAAAGACAAATTATGGGAAGAGAAGTTGTAGTTGCAATTACAAATGGACAATTAGATTTTGGTCCATGGGAACAAATCTTTTATGGAGAATTTGATGGTAAAAGATCAAAAAGAGTTTTAGTTAAAATTATTGGAGAATAATATTTTATCCAAAGTCTGCATCACGTTTTTGACTCTGTGATTCATTCTTTCTTGCAGCATCTCTAAATGCATCATCATGATTTTGAGGTCCATGTTCACATTTTACACATGCAATTTTAAAACCATCTTCATTTTTTACATAAGTTTCACAACCACAGAAACATGCCATGCTAAATCTGTTTTTTTAATCTGATATATCTTTTGGGATATTTTTTATTTACTTACAGCATTCGCCCATTGGAATATCATGATCATGTGGACATTTTCTTGGATGTTTTAACATTACACATAATGCATCAGTAAATTGTTTATTCATATGATGTTCAATTCCACATACCATCTCTTCATCAATTGCCACTTTTAATGCACTATCCATCAAGACTTCTAATAATCTACTATTTCGCATCATACTAGAACCAATTCTTTCTCCTTCTTCTGTAAGTGTTACTCCTGCTTTATTGTACTCTACAAGATTTTTAAGATTTAATTTTTTTAACATTTGAACTACACTTGGCTGTCTTATGTTGAGCATTTTTGCAATTGTACTAATTTTAACATCTCCTCCACTTTCTTTTATATGCCAGATTGCCTTAAGATACATTTCAACATGTTCTGCCTCTGCAGTTCCAACAAATAGTGTTTCTTCTTCTAGTATGTCCATATACTACACCTTCTTTGAATCTTTTAATAAATATTCAAAATATTGACGTGCAAATCCTGCTAAACCTATATGATCTGCCCAAATTGCAATAACTTCTGAGGAATTTTCACCTGCTATTTCTGGACCTAATAAGATTACAACATATCTTTTATCACAAATTATACCTCCACCAAAGAGACCTTTCTTAATTTTTACTTCTGCAACTCTTTTGATTGCTACAATTGATTCTTTATCGATCTTATTTGATGTAAGAATTGTAATTTTAATTCCTTTATCATGTAATGCTCTTAATTTGGGCAATGCTTGTTTAACTAATTCTACACCAGCTTCTGGCAATGTGATCATTACTTCATTTCTACAATTATCTACCATCTCTAAAATTTTAGCAGTAATGTTAACTGCTCCAGACAGTACCCATATG
>CABXPS010000004.1 GCA_902514095.1 uncultured marine group I thaumarchaeote
ATCTTTTTCAGTTGGATTTTCATATTTTTTACCTATTTCATCCACTCTGATGTTGAGTTTATCCAATAAAGTCTGATTCAATCCTTCACCGTAAACATCCACTCTTGCAGCAATGACTGCTTTTGCAGCAACTGCTCGTGCAATTTTACCTCTTTGCCATCTAGGAGCTGCATGTACCATTGCATGTTGGAATAACAATCCATGTTTTGGTGGTTGAGAACCTGTTTTCAATGCTCTAAACAATGCTTTTTCAGCACCTAATACTTGTATTGTACTGGCAGGCATTGATGCCATTTTTTTGAGACTTCCGGCTCTTCCTAAAATTCTTGCACCTACAGCACTACCAAGTATAGCTGAAAGATTTGGTGCAATTTCATGCATTTCTGATTCAACATGTTCTTCAAGTTTTTTACGTAACTCATGAAAATCTAAAATTTGTTTTGCAATTGATTGAACTATTGCTAAATTGATATCTGAAATATCTCCACCTCTGCTTTTTGATAAAATTAATGATAACATTTCTACTTTTGATTCTGGAAAACCTGCTTCTTCAAAAACTTGCTTTGATAATGATTCACGTTTGCCAGCCATTACGATTTGTGCATATCCGTTAATGCTGTCTATCATGTTATCTAATTCTGGAAAATGTAATCCGTACCATTCTCTAAGTCTTGAACTTAATCCGTTTGCAATTTTATCAATTTCATCTAATGAATTAATTGCTTGAATAATGTGAAGATCTGGACTTTGTGATACTTCTGTAACTTTTGAAGATGAAAATCCTAGAGCAAATTCTCTTAACTTACCTAATGTGTCTTGAAGATTTGATGCAAATCCTGAATCGACAATTATTTGTGGTTTTGTTGATTGTGTTTTTTCTAATTCTTCTGAATCCATCATATGACAATCAATTGAAAATTTTTTTAAAATTGTAAGTAATGACTCATCACTTACTGAAACACCTCTTTGAATTTTAGCTAAATAATTTATTAACTCATTTAGTTTTGCTTCCTTGTTTTTAACTGCAAGATACTCTTTAACTGGATTTGAAAATGAAAATGCTTTATCTACTTGTCCGTCATTGAATACTGAAATACCTAATTCTGTTAAAATTACGGAATACATGACTAGTTGAACCTAGATCACCTTTAAAAAATGTACTAGAACATCAAATCAACTATTATATTCGAAACTATGTTAATTTATCAAGGTGGAGCCCAGTCTTTCAACTTCCATAGGAAAAATTGAAT
Organism: uncultured marine group I thaumarchaeote; assembly: GCA_902514095.1. Taxonomy (GTDB): domain Archaea; phylum Thermoproteota; class Nitrososphaeria; order Nitrososphaerales; family Nitrosopumilaceae; genus Nitrosopumilus. The sequence goes on from CABXPS010000004.1 coordinate 1,251, forward strand.
TAAACAGTCCTGCTATGCTTGCATCTGGAATTTTAGGAATTTCTTTGGATGTATTTAATAGATTATATCGTTCAGGGGCTGGAGCTGTTGTCAGCAAGTCTCTTAGTATTGAACCTTGGGAGGGTTATCCGAATCCAACTATTTTTAGTGTAAATGGAGGGGGCTGGATGAATGCAGTTGGTCTTTCAAATCCTGGGGCTTCCAATTTTGCTAAAATGATTGAACATAATCAAGATGTTCCAATTATAGTAAGTCTAGTTGGTTCTATCCCTGAAGATTTTGAAATGATGATTAAAGAATTTACAAATTGTAACGTCACTGCATTTGAATTGAATTTATCCTGTCCTCATGTTGCAAAAGTTGGTTTAGAAGTTGGAGATGACCCTGAATTAGTAAAAAAAATTGTAACTACTGTAAAAAATTCTACTAGTATACCTGCAATTGCAAAAGTTGGTTTAGGTACTACTGATTACTTGAATACTGTTAAAATTGCAATTGATTCTGGAATTGATGCTATTACTGCAATTAACACTGTTAGGGCGATGGCAATAGATGTTGAAACTCAGCGACCCATTCTTAGTAATAAATTTGGGGGATTGTCTGGTACCCCAATAAAACCAATTGCGTTAAGATGTGTTTATGAAATTGCTTCAAAATATGATGTTCCAATAATTGGTTGTGGTGGTATCTCTACATGGGAAGATGCAATTGAATTTTTCTTAGCAGGTGCATCTGCTATTCAACTTGGTAGCGCTATAGGTGATAATTGGATTAATGTTTTTGATGATATCAATAAGGGTGTGTTACAATACATGAAACAGAAAAATTATTCTACAATAGATGAGATGGTGGGACTTGCAAAGAAATTCTAATCATACTACTATTGTTACAATTGAAAAAGTAATTGATGAAACTCCTACTGTTAGAACTTTAGTCTTTTCCGATAGTATAATGCCTAATGTTTTACCTGGACAGTTTGCAATGGTATGGATTCCTGGAATTAATGAATTACCTATGAGTGTAATGATTTCAAAAGAATCTGGAAAGGCTGCATTTACTGTACGTAAACATGGTCTTGCTTCAACTGGGTTATTCAACATTAAGGTTGGAGAAAAAATTGGAATTCGTGGTCCATATGGAAATGCTTTTGATATTAAACAAGGAAAACTTTTGTTAGTTGGAGGAGGAACTGGACTTGTTCCAATGATGAGGTTACTTACTCATGTAAAATCTACTGATGACGTAACTGTTTTGATTGGTGCAAAATCTAAAGATGAAGTTTTCTTTGAAGATTTAGCAAATGATCTTTTACAAAATAATCCTCACAATGTGATTATTTCTACAGACGATGGAAGTTATGGTGAAAAAGGATTTGTAACTGATATAGTTGAAAAATTGGTTAATGAATCTCATTTTGATGGTGTATATACTTGCGGACCTGAAAAAATGATGTACAAAACTGTTCAATCTGCTCATTCCAGAGGAATTTTTGTTCAAGCAAGTCTTGAACGTATGATGAAATGTGGTGTTGGAATTTGTGGTAGCTGCTGTGTTGGTGAGGATCTTGCTTGTAAAGATGGAACCATATTTGATGGTAATCATTTATCCAAAAATAATGAATTTGGATATTTTCATAGAAATAAGGCTGGAATTCTTGAAGATTATTGAATTTTACCAGTAAGGTTTAAACTCCATTATCAAATATTTTGCGTGAAGGGAATGGGAACTCCAAAAATCGTTTTAACTGCTGATAGAACTTTGATGTCTCCGTATAGGGGATTATCTTTGGCAACATTTTTTGGATGTGCTCCTGCATTAGATCCTCATAGAGATCCTAAGAGCTTTTGGTACAAAATTCTTGGTAAACAAGTAACTCCTAAAATTCTATTTGACTTTATTTGTAATTGGTCTCCTGATATTGATGGTGCTGCAAAATATGCTCCATATGGATTAAGAAAATTAGAAGCTGGTTTGTTACGTGATGGCTTTGCACGAAAAGATGTAGTTGTTGCTCATCCAAATCATATTGAAAAATTCATTGGTCCTGAAACTGAAGTTATTGGAACTTATGAAATGGATCCACTTGGAATGGGTCCAGTTACTATGACATTTACTTATGGAAGAAAACAGACATCTTATGATGAATTTTACAATGCCGATTTGCATTATCGAATTAAAGCTGCTAAAGCACGAACTGGAAGTAAAGCCAAAGTAATTTCTGGTGCATCTGGTACTTGGCAATACAATTATGATCCTGCAAAAATTGAGGAGTTTGGAATTTATGCAATTTTAGAAGGAGAGTTAGGTGGTATTGCACCTGAAATTGATGGGCATGCTGGAAGATTTTTTAATTATTTAATTAATGGTGATTTTGAAAATATGGATCCTTTTAGAAAACGAAGTGACTTTAAAGTTAACATTAAAGAATTTGAAAGAGAAGGCAAAAAAATTCATGGCCGATTTGTAAATTTCTGGGATAGACCTGATTTAGAAGAGATTCCAGATATTATAGAACCTAGTATGCATGGAATGGTAGAAGTAATGCGTGGTTGTGGAAGAGGATGTAAGTTTTGTGATGTTACATTAAGATCATTGAGATATTATTCTCCCGAAAAAGTGAAAAAAGAAATTGAAGTTAACATCAAGAAAGGTGGTTCAAAATCTGCATGGATTCACAGTGATGATATTTTCGTTTATGGTATGGATCCAAGAACTGCAAAAGGAATGGAACCAAATAGAGAAGCATTAGAGGAATTATTCACTGCAATTATGTCTACTGGAGTTGAACATACCAATCCAACTCACGGAACATTAGCTGGAGCAATTGCTGATGAAAAACTTCTTCCTAATTTATCCAGAATAATGAAAGCTGGTCCTGATAACATGATTGGTGTCCAAGCTGGATTTGAAACTGGCAGTCTTAGATTAATTGGTAAATATGCTGATAGAAAACTTGCACCATATGATCCATCTGAATGGCATTGGGTTGTCAAAGAGGGTGTAAAATCTATGAATGAAAATTATTGGATTCCTGCATTTACGCTAATTATGGGTCTTGATAATGATGAAACTCCTGAGGATTCGTGGGATACTATTAGATTACTTAGTGAATTAGAACATGAGCAGCCTGATTCCATGTTTACTGCTACTGCTCTAACTTTTGTCCCAATTGGATTGTTGGAATCATCTCAATTCTTTAACATTGGCCAGGAAATGACTCCTGCACAATTAGGTGTTCTTTACAAAACATGGCAGCACAATTTCAAATATGCAATTCAAAAATTCATGACTAAGACTGGTGCAAAAGGACCGCAAAGATATTTCTTTAATGCTATTGCCAGATCTCTTGGTGGAGTTCCACTTGGTGCTATGGAAAAATATGCACGGAGAAAGAGTCCTGAACATGAAAAGGTCATTGAAACCATTAAGGCAAAGTACTGGTAGTCTTATTATCCAAATACATAAATTCACTAATTCATAGATTAAATCATGGCAACTCACGGATCACTTACCAAAGCAGGTAAAGTAAGAGGACAAACACCTAAAGTAGAAGGAAGAAAAATCGTAGGCGACAGTTCTAGTGTTGCAAATAAAAGTAATTTCAAAAAACGATTTGCTTTAGGTAGATACCCAGGACAAAACAAACCTGGTCAAAGAAGAAAACGTCGTTAACAGTTTATACTAATTCTTATAATTTTACGATCAATTTTAAAAACAATACTGTTATAAAGTACTAGTACCGTACCATACGGTATGGTTGAAGATTTAAGATTAGATAGTTTAGAGGGCGTAGGTCCTGTAACTACAAGAAAATTATCCGATGCAGGTGTCCACAACGTCATGGATCTCATCGTTAGAGGTCCTGTTGACATTGCAGAAATAACTGGAATGGAAAAGGATACAGCTGAAAAAATTGTCAATAAAGCCCGAAAACATTTAGTTGAAGGTGGTTTACTTGCTAAAGATTTTATCAGTGCAAATGATCTTTATAAAACTCGACAAAGTATTGGTAAAATTACCACTGGTACTAATTGTCTAGATACATTGTTTGATGGCGGTATTGAAACTAGAGCTTTGACAGAAGTTTATGGAGAGTTTGGTTGTGGTAAAACTCAATTTGCTCATACAATGTCTGTAATGGTTCAAAAAAGTAAAGAGGAAGGTGGACTTGAAGGTGGTGTTTTGTATATTGATACTGAAGGTACTTTTAGACCTGAAAGAATAGTTCAAATTGCTCAAGCTCATGACATGGATCCAGAAAAAGTTTTAGATAATATCATCGTAGCACGTGCATACAACAGTGCACATCAAGTTTTAATTCTTGAAGAAGCTGGTACTGTGATTGAAGAACACAATGTCAAGTTAATCGTTGCAGATTCTGCAGTTGGATTATTCCGTGCTGAATATCTTGGAAGAGGTACATTATCTGTTAGACAACAAAAACTAAATCATTTTGTTCATTTGTTGGTTCGAATTGCAGAAACATATGATTGTGCTGCAATTGCAACCAATCAAGTTATGGCATCACCTGATGTCTTCTTTGGAGATCCAACTAGGCCTATTGGTGGAAACGTAGTTGCACATACAAGTACTTACCGAATCTACTTTAAGAAATCTGGTAAGAAGAGAATTGCTAGAATGGTGGATAGTCCTCATCATCCTGAAGAGGAAGTAATCTTTGCTTTAGGTGAAGCAGGTATTATTGATCCTGAAGAAGCAGAGAAAAAATCAAAAAAGACTGCAAAGAAAGCAATTACTAAAAAAACTAAAGAACCAAAAGTAGAGGCTACAGTAGAACCAAAAGTAGAGGCTACAGTAGAACCAAAAGTAGAGGCTACAGTAGAACCTGAAGTAGAAATTCTAGAAGATCATGGCGCAGATATTACATCTGATGACCTCTAATCTGTAGAAGAACCCTTTCTTCTTTTATTTTCATTTTTTTTATTTATATTCATTAAATTCTAATATCATTTGAGAATCTGATACTGTATCATGACTGATCTTTATAGATTTCTTCCTGAAGAAATGGAAAAACTAGTAATTGATATGGGGTATCCTAGATATCGGGCAGATCAAATTTTACTTCCTTTGTATTATAAATTTCCTAAAAATATTTCTGATATCAAACAACTTCCAAAAACATTGATTGCAGAATTAATTGAATCTGGTTATACTATAGGTTCTGCAAAAGAAACTCATCGTATTGTAAGTGAAGATGGAGATACTACAAAATTATTACTTAATTTAACTAATGATGAATCCGTTGAAACTGTTTTGATGCAATATGATCCATCTAAAATTGGCGGTCATCCAAGATCTACAATTTGTGTTTCAACTCAAATTGGATGTGCAATGGGATGTGTGTTTTGTGCAACTGGACAAATGGGTTTTGAAACAAATCTAAAAGCTGAACATATTGTATCTCAGGTAATTCATTTTGCAGAAATACTACAACAAAGAGGAGAACATGTCACAAATTTAGTTTTTATGGGAATGGGTGAACCTATGGCAAATTATGATGAAATGATTAGGGCTGTAAAAATTTTAACTCATCCTCGAGGATTTGGTTTAGGTCAACGTCACATTACTATCTCTACTATTGGAATTAAATCTGGAATTGAAAAATTGGCTGAAGAAAATTTACAGATTGGACTTGCTATATCTTTACATGCACCAAATAATGAATTACGTAAAAAATTAGTTCCTACTGCAACTTTTAATTCTGTTGAGGAGATTATTGAATCTGGGTATAACTATTTTAAGAAAACTGGAAGACGTGTAACTTTTGAATATGCTTTAATGGATGGAATTAATGATTCTGCTGAAATTGCAAATGATTTAGCTGAACTTTTACGAGGTAATGGTTCACATGTTAACTTAATTCCTATTAATCCTACAGCTGGTGATTTTAAACGACCATCTAATAATCGAGTTCATGAATTTGAACGAATTTTATCTACTGCAGGCGTTAATTGTACAATTAGAATTGAAAAAGGTACTGAGATCTCAGCTGCATGTGGTCAACTTAGAACTGATATTATTGGCTAATTTTTCTAAAAATATCTCCTAAGTGTTAAAATAGGGCTTTTCAAGGTTTTACACTCATGGCAACTAAGAAGTCTCATGGTCGTTCACATGGTTTTAAACATAAATCTAGATCTGTAATGACAAAAAAATCTCCTAGAGGAGTATCGTTTTTGTTACGTGAATATCAAGAAGGCCAACAAGCACTTGTCATCATTGATCCTCGACAGCACAAAGGATTACCACACAGAAGATATCACGGTAAAGTAGGTGTAATCACTAATGTTGGTAGACGTGCTATTACACTTAGTGTAAAATTAGGTGATAAACCAAAAACCTTAATCACTAGATTGGATCACATAAAACCATTCGGTGTATAATTATGGAAGAAGTACAAAAAAAACAAGCAATTTCTCTTTCTGAAGTAAAAGAAATTTTAGGTAAAGTTGATGTTGAAGAAATGGATCAAATACAACGTTGGACATATGATTACGTTTCAAAATTTACATCTATGGATTCTAAAGTTGCAAAAGAAATGAAAAAACAGCTTATCAAAGATTGTGAATTAACAGAAGATGAAGCTGTTGAAATTGTTAATATCAGACCAACAAGTATGGCTGAATTACGTTCATTTACATTCGGTTGGAAAAAATTAATTCTTGCTGAAACCCTGGAAAAAATACTCAAAATAATCCAGGTGCATTCATAATTTTTCTGGAGTATTAATTTTTGTATCGGGCACAATCCCCTCCTCGAAAGTATGAAGAATATGCGTATGTTTTAGATTTTAATTCTAGAGGAAAATCAACAACAGTAAGGGGGAGGGATGGTATTATCATCACTTCTATTGGTGAGGATCGATTAACTCTTTTGGAAGTTTTAGGTGTTCCAAATTCTACTTTTGAAATTGGCGAAAAAATTTACATTGGCAAGGAAGGTAGAACTAAAATTTTATCTGTATTGGGAAAACTGGAACATGGTCATATTTCATCATCTGCTCAAAGTGAATTATCCTCTGTTGTAGAAAATATTGTAACTACCAATGAAGCAAAATTTGTAGAATATCTTAACAATGCAAGACCATTAACTCCAAGAATACATGCACTTGAATTAATTCCTGGAATTGGAAAAACATACATGAAAACAATGTTAGAGGAAAGAGAAAAGAAAAAATTTGAAAGTTATGTTGATTTACAAAATAGGGTTGGATTTAAAGATCCAGTGAAACATATCTCTGAAAGAATTTTACATGAAATTTCTGGTGAGAGTAGAATGAATCTCTTTGTTAAGAGATGATAAAACGAAAATTCTTGGGACAACATTTTCTTAACTCAAAATCTATTGCAGAATTTATTGTTAATGAAGCTCAAATTTCTAAAACTGATGTTGTTTTTGAAATTGGAACAGGACTTGGCATGTTGACCCCACTATTATGTAAAAAAGCTCAAAAAGTCATATCAGTTGATGCTGATGAACGTCTAATTAAAAAGGCAAAATTTGAATTCTCTACACTTCATAATCTTGTGTTAGAGTCAGGTGATGGATTTAAGAAAAAACGTGATTTTACCATTTTTGTTTCTAATCTTCCTTATTCTAGGAGTAAAGATGCTGTTGAATGGTTGGCACATAACTCTTTTTCTCATGGAATAATTATGGTCCAAAAAGAATTTGCAGAAAAACTTCTTGCACAGTCAAAAAATAGAAGATCTATTAGCATAATTGCAACTCATGCATTTGATATTACAAAAATATCTGATGTTGGTAAGAATAATTTTTCACCTGCACCAAAAGTTGATTCAGTAATTTTAAAAATTTCTAAAAAAATTGATATGGATAAAAAATTAATTTCTATCATTAATGATATTTTTTCTTATAGAAGAAAAACTGTGAAAAATATTTTAAAACAATTCAATAAACAAAGTAGTGTAGAGAAACGTGTCGATGAACTTTCAGGGGATGAAATAGTTAATCTTGGAAAACAAATTCTTGCAAAATGATGAATATCCTCCATCTGAGGATACTTTTTTTATTGCAAATAATATTGAACATGAAAAAGGAGATTATGCGCTAGATATTGGAAGTGGATCTGGGTATCTTACAAAATTACTTTCTGAAAATTTTTCTTTTGTTGTTGGGACTGATATTAATTATACTGTATTACAACATCAAAGCTCTTACAAAACAAATAATTTAATTTGTTGTAATAGTTCAGATGCATTAAAAATAAAATTTGATTTCATTGTTTGTAATTTACCTTATTTGGCAACTGATGACATTTTAGATATTGCAACTGATGGTGGTGTTGAAGGATTTGAGATACCAAAAAAAATCTTTGACTCATCTTTAAAAAATCTTAAAGAAACTGGCAAATTTATTTTTGTTACTTCTTCTTTATCTAATTATCAAAAACTTATAGATTATGTTGAAAAATTAGGTTTGAAAACTAAAATTATTGCAAGGAAGAAACTTTTTTTTGAAGAATTAATACTCGTAGAGGCAACAAATTGATTATTTTCTTAAATTATTTTTTGCATATGTAATAATTGCATCTGTCATTTGTGTAGTAGTTGCATTACCTCCGATATCCCATGTTACTACTTTTCCTTCGTTGATAACCTGTTCAGTTGCAGAAAATATTGCATCTCTTACTTCTCTTTCCCCCATGTAATCTGCCATCCATGCACCTGATAACACAGTTGCTGTTGGATTTACTTTATTTTGTCCTGCAAATTGTGGTGCACTTCCATGTGCTGCTTCAAACATTGCATAATTATTTCCAATATTTGCAGAATAAATTAATCCAATTGAACCTACAAGAGCCGATGCAAGCTCTGAAATAATATCCATAAATAAATTGGTACTAACTAATACTGAACCATTAAACTGTTCAGTTGCAATTACCATTTGCTGTGCCATATTATCTATGTAAATTTCTGATAATTCTATTCCTGTTCCTTCAACTGCTTTTTGTGTTTCATCCCAAAATATTCCATCTGTTTGTTTTAAGATATTTCTTTTTGTAATTGCAACCATTTTTTTCATTTCAAATTTGTTTGCCCAATCTACTGCAGAGTCAACTAATCTTCTACTTCCTTGTCTAGTGATTTTTCTAATTGCTATTGCTGCATCATCTGTAATTTTTGTCTCTACACCTGTGTAGAGACCTTCAGTTGCTTCTCTAAAACATACACAATCAAGTTTTCTGTTTGGTGTTAATCTATCATAAGTTTTAGTTGGTCTAATATTTGCATAAAGATCAAATTTTTGTCTTAATGTAACTGCAACACTTCTAGGAGCTCCTGGAACTGGGATTGTTGTCGTTGGACCTTTGAAACAACAGTCTGAATTTTCTAATGTACTCATAGTTGAATCTGGGATATATGATGCATCTTTTCTTCCATTTTTTTCCCATTGTTCTGAACCCGCTTCACACAAAATAATCTCTGATTGAAAGTTACATTCCTTTAGAACTCTTAACATTGAATCTACTACTTCAGGTCCTATGCCGTCTCCTTTCATCACTGCAGTTTTTTTACTCATTATTGCAAGATTCTGATACACTTCTAATTAATTCTATAACTGTCCATATGACAACGAATGAATTTATTTACAGATACATCTAGTCATAATTATGCGGGGGTCGCCTAGCCTGGTAGGGCGTGAGATTGCTAATTTCATGTTCGCAAGAACTCGTGGGTTCGAATCCCTCTCCCCGCGCCATTAAAACTTAATAGACCGATTTAGGCAGTTTTTTTATGGGACGTAGAAAAAGTCAAAAAATTATTCGTACTGGTCCAAAGAATGCCACTACTGGAATGTGCCCTTTATGCCAAACAATTGGAAAAATATTCCTTTTAGGCTCACCTGGTGAAGAACGAGCAAAATGTGAAAAATGCCGTCAAGAATTTGAATTATAATTTACCCTCAATATCTCTGAATTCAACCATTCACCCATAACCTTTTAAAACAATTTTCTAATCATAATTAATTATGAGTTCAGAAGCTGAAACCATTTATGAGCGAGTTGCAAAACTTGAAGATGAAATTGCATTACTTCGTAGTGAATTGGATATTATCAAAAGAGCATTTAGAAATAAAATTGCCCGTCATGAAATATCACTGATCAAAGAAGGTAAAGAAGTAGATTCTATAATTGATTAATTTTTTGTCTTTATACTTCTAATCAATTCTAAAATAAAATCTACGTCCTCTGCATTTGGATTTATTTCTAAATATTTATTCAAATATTGTAATGCTTTTTTTGAATTAAGTAATCTTTGTTCCAAAATTCCTTTGTCTCTTATGTCCTCTGGAGATTCTGGTTCAATTGCTAATGCCATATTTACACAACGTAATGCTTTTTCATATACGAATGATTGTATGTATGAATTTTTTAAATTACGAACCATTCTTATGAGAATTTGTTCATCTTTTACTTCATCCAAAAATTCTGGTTTGAATTCTAATTCCCCATCAAAATTTGCATCTAAAACTTCTTGTAAATCATCAATATCTAATAAACGTCCATCATAAAATGGATCTAATATCATCTCTTCGTTATATTTCACTAATATGTGTCCTGGAAATCCTACAATTTTAAGATCCAACCCAATAAATTTTGCAATTTCAACATAAAGAATAGATATTGTAATTGGTAGACCTGTTTTTTTGTCTATGACTTCATTAAGAAAATTATTTTTTGGATTATAGTAATCATCATCATCTCCACTATAACCTAAATTTTCAAAGAGATGCTCATTTAACATTGAAATTAGATATGTTGGATTTTTTATATCGCTAATTGATTCTTTTAATGACATTCCAATTTGATTGATTCTTTTAATGTATTCTTCAACATGTAAATCTGGATACTCTATTAATTGTGAGAATTTGAGACATTTTTCAATTAAGTTAAAGTTTGGATTTTTTACAAATGATATCCATTCTGCAACTAATGGATCAAATTTTTCACTCAATATTACTAACTCAGTTTTTTTAGGTATAATTGAGGATCTTTCAATTCTTTTGTATTTGGAGGAATTTCAATCATTTTTTTGAATGTATTTATGCCTAATTTTTCATATATTGTCTTGGTGAAGTCTTTACCCATACTTTTTCGCACTTGATATGCAGAAAAATCAGTCCCCATAAACGTGGTAAGATAATTTTGAAAATCTTTGTCATCTTTTAAGATATTTTCAATGGCAAAAGCTGCCATTCCTTCCATTGCAGTAAATGCCGCATGATGTTGCTGTATTGGAACTAACCATTTTTTGTAAATATCTAAAAGTTGTGGAATTGATTCTCCTATTTTTGGATCTATCTCTACATGAGTGAATGTCATTACATCTGGACCTATCTGTTCAATTAAGAAATGATCTGGATTCAAAAAGAAAAATAAATTTGCTTTTTTTGCAAATGGAAAATCATCTGGTACAGCTTGTAATTGACAATATTCTGAAAGTTTGTTTGTTGTTTCAGTATCTAATGATAAAATAATGCTTGCTAATTCTTCATTTATTTTATTGACTTCAATTGCTGCATTTTTATTCACTTGTTGTAAATTTTCTTGTGCTGCATGAATTAATTCTTCAAGAACCGTCATTTTTACAGCCCCTATGTATCCCGAGTTTACACTATCAAATTTTAATTCATATGGTTCACCTTGTTTATGAAGAATTATTCCTGGATATCTTGATAGAATAAATTTATTTAAATAAATTATTGAATCTAGATAATCTCCATACGTTGTTGTAATTTTAGAAATATATTGAATTGCATATGTAGAATATACTAAATATTTTGCAGTATCTTCTTGCATTAATTCTGCAATTTTTGTTTTATCCTCTTTTGCAACCGCATTGAATAATTCTGTTACAAATTCTTTAGATTCTTTATCTGCAAATACTTTTTCCCCCTTCAATCTTTTCAAATCCGTTAGTTCTGGAAATTTTAATTCAACATTTTTTGGAATTTTTACTCCTAAAAATTCTTCAACTTTATTTTTATAATCTGAAAAAATACCTGTTGCAATATCTTCCAAGTCCTTGAATTCTACTTTTCGACTTATGTCCTCGTTGGCTCTACTTGCTAATTTAATAATCTCTTTTTCTTCATCCAATTCCACTGATAATTGCCCAAATAACGCCTCAGTAAATTCTTGAAATTCTCCCAATTTGTTTAAAATTTGAAAATACTACATTTAACATTAACTTGATTTTCTTAAAACAAAATATTTTGTTAGTAAAAAAAGAATAACAATGAAATATGCAATTATCCCTTAGTATTGTATGGCAACTGCTGTGATAATTATCCCTATTTTGGTAGTCACTGTAATTGCACTTTCTTCTTATCTAGTCTATAAATTATTTTTACAAAATTTATTATCTAAACGATCAATAACTCAAACACTTGAAAAATATAATATTGATAAGACTCCTTCTCAAATAATTAAAGAATACTATGAGAATAAAGGCGAATCCTTATCTCATCAAGAAATTCAAAAACTTGAAAAAAATTATACAAAAAATGAACCAGAACAATTTCTAGCAATGTATGATGCAATTAGAGATAATGATAAGACTAAAGAAAAATAATAATTTACTTTACTGATTTTATGGTGAAGTTGGAATTGCAATAAATGGAGTTCCACCTTCTCCTACTACAAGTGGAAGTTTACCATCCCATGCTTGAGTCTTTAACCATTCTAGATAGTATGGATTTTGTGATAATGCATTGTTGATAATTGAAATTGCTTCTGCTTCACCTTGTGCTTCTGCAATGTTTGCTGCTGCTAAACCGACTGCTTGAGCTTCTAATTGTCTAGCTTCAACTTCTATTCTGATAAGATCATTTTCTGCTTTTTGGGCTTTTTGTTCTGCTTCTACTTTAGATTCAATTGCTTTAGCAAATAATGGTGAAAATTCGAAATCTGTAATTGAAATTACTTCTGTAGTTACGTAAAATTGATTTAATCTATCTCTAATTGCATTTTCAATATCTCCCTTAACTAGTGGTCTTTTTGTAATTAATTCTTCTGCATTATAATTTGCTGTAACTTGTTTTACTGTTTCTTCAACTGCTGGTCCAATAACTCTATTTTCATAGTCTAATCCAATTTCCTTGTAAAGAAAATTTACTTTCTCATATTCTGCATGATAGTTTACAGTAACTGTTGTTTGAACTGTTTGAAGGTCTTTTGATGCACTTCTAGTCTCTTTATCATATTTTAGAGTACGAACTTCAATTTGTACTACCTCATCTTGAAATGGCACAACAAAGTGAATACCTTCAGCAAGCGGTGGTGCTGTTAAATCTACTGCACTCCATTGTGTAAGTACTCCTCTATTACCTGATTCTACAATTTTAACAGATGAAGATGCAACTACACCTATTATGACAAGAACAATAATTGCTAAAAGAACTATCTTAGCTCCTCCCATGTTTACATTAACTTTAGGTGATTGATACTTTGACATCTGAAATTCCTATGATATTTCCTACTATTATACCCATCACAATTTGTTCTTGGATTGTGGAATAATCTGCCTCAACAGATTTATCTTGTTTATTCTTAGCAGTATCATGGAAGCTGATTTTTCATGGATTTATTTGATAATTTTCTTAATGATTCCATTAGCTCGTATTTTGCCTCGTGTTTTGAAAAAATTGAAATATGGTAATTCTGAGTCTCAGGACATTCCTCAAAGACAATTTGAATCTAATTTTAATAGATATGAAGATCAATCTGATAACCCATTTGAATCTAATTCAACTGAATATCCAGAACCTCCAAAATCTTCTAAACCTCAAACCAAAAACATGCTTGTTTTAGGTGAATTACATAGAGGAGTAAAACAATTTGAAAACATCCAAAAAAATACTGGATTAACTACTGAGGAACTTGATTCTATTTTAGAAGACTTGGAAAATAACGGATTAATGAAAGCCCAACAAAAATCTGGATTATTTGGTATGAAAACTGAATTAATACCAACTGATAAAGGATTCAAAGAGTATTATTCCTAGATATCTTATCTAATTCTACTCATAAAATTCAGATATTTTGTTTTAAACATATTTTTTTGTGTAACGTAAGAAAATTACATCTGGATCGATACTAATTTCGATAAGATGATTCATGATTGATGGATTTATTATGATTTTATGAATTGTAAAAAAGGATTTGTCCATAGTTTTGCATATTTTTCTATTTTAAATAAAACATGTTGTATCCATTGCGGTATTGACAAGTCTATTTGATCTAAGCGGATACTTGTAAAATTTTAAGAATAATCTGTGTGCCGGGGGCGAGTTTCGAACTCGCGACCTCCAGATTATGAGTATTGCCTTAGTTGGAGAACCGTTAGAGTTTACCAATTGAACTGGCACTCTAACCAGGCTGAGCTACCCCGGCATACTATATGCTCCAAAATATGGGAAATTAAATGATTCTACGGTGCTAAATTATGTCATATTTTTTGATTTTTTTCCAATTTCATAATTTTAGGATTTTGACATTTTTCTCTATTTTTAAAATCTGCCAAAATCTGCTTTTTCTTTTGGTGCTGGTTTTTTTATTTAATCCTCTTTTACTTCGATTTTATTTTTACCAAATTTGTTGTATCCGTCTTCGTTGTACCCATCTCTATTGTAACCTAGGTGGTCATATCCCAGTCTATCATATCCGTCTTCGTTATGCCCATTACTATCATACCCATCTAAGTCATACCCATTACTATCATACCCATTTTCATCATACCCATTTTCATCATACCCATCTAAGTCATACCCATTACTATCATACCCATTTTTGTTAAACCCATTTTTGTTGTATCCATCTTTATCATACCCATTTTCATCATACCCATTTTTGTTGTATCCATCTTTATCATACCCATTTTTGTTAAACCCATTTTTGTTGTATCCGTCTTCGTTGTATCCCTTTTTGTTGTATCCGTCTTTATCAAAATTTATTTTTGTATCAATGTGAATTCCATTAAAAGAAAAACCATTACTATCATACCCATCTTCGTTGTATCCATTTTTATCATACCCATTTTTGTTAAACCCATCTTCGTTGTATCCCTTGTTATCATACCCATCTTCGTTGTATCCCTCTCTGTTAAACCCATTTTTGTTATACTCCTTTTCATCATACCCATCTTTATCATACCCATCTTCGTTGTATCCTTTTTTGTTGTATCCCTTTTTGTTGTATCCATCTTTATCATATCCCTTTTTGTTGTATCCCTTTTTGTTGTATCCATCTTTATCATACCCATCCATATCATATCCAAACTTATCAAATGTTTTACTAAATTTATCAAACAACCCCATAACAAAAACTCATGAATTTAATTTAGATAAGCATTTTCGTTACTGAAACACATACTAACGAAATGCATTGATACAACAATGATTTAGATTAATCTTGTAGAATTTGATTTAAAATTGCTTTTTGTTTTGATGTTGATAAATGATTTTTTTAATTATTATCAAATGGTATTAAAAAATTTGTGATATGTTTGGAACTATTTTGATTGTGTATCTTTTTGCAATTTTAGAGATATCTGGTAATTTTATTTTGGAATTGAATTTTTAATTATCTAGATAATTTTGATTTTTTAATTTATTTTTAGAGGTTAAATCCTACTTTAGATTTTTCCATTCTACATCCTCATTTTTAACCCAGAGGAATTTCTTTTGCAATGCTGCTGTGTACAATTTCTCCCATTCAGCTCCAACTTCCTCAGTCCATGCTTTGAAAACACGTGGATCTATGTAGTTTCTGAGAGATGTTCCAATAGCATAATCTTTGGTTTTTTCTGATAAATCTAATTGAAGTTCTAGTTTTTCTAATCTTTCTTTGTGTTTTGATTTTTGCTTTTTAATTTGTTCATTTAATGTCTTAATTCTTTTTGTCTTACTTTTCTTTTGAGTATCTGTTTTTGATTCTTTTGCTTCTACTTTTTTAAGAGTTTCTTGAGTTTTTTTCCAGACTTGTTCTTTTTCTAATTTTTTAATAGAGTCTCGTTTCTTTTGTAATGTTAGTTCATATGTTTTAGGAATTGTTCTTTTATGATTACACATCATTGCAGCTTCCAAGTTTGCTAATTTGGCATGGTATAATTTTTCATTTGGTGTTTTTCCCTTTATGTTATCATATTTTACTAGATATTTTTTCACAACTGCTGTTGCAAGATATGTCCTAAACACTTTGGCAGTTAATCCTTTTACAATTCCTGAATAGTATTGATTTACATGTCTTGATGTAATGTCTTCAAAAATTTCATCTTTTGGTTTTTTCTTCTCAATTATTTTTTTAAGATTTTCATGAAATTGTTTATCATGACCTTCAGCTACTACTGTTTCCTGCCACCTGACACTATCTTTACCTAGAAAATCAAACTCAATTGCATCTGCTGTAATTTTGATGTGCTCTTTTCTGAGAGTTGTAGCACCTACTGTATCTGCTTCATCTGGGTCTTTTTCATCTCCTACTCTCATAGCAGTTCTATAAATTAAATAACATGCAGTAGATATCTTGTTAATTTTTGGATCTTTACTTTTCATGTCTTTTACTATTCTATCTTTTATCTTTTCAATTTCGTTTCCCAGTTTAACTGCTTTTTCATATTTTTCTTTATCTCTATCTTGTTTTAGTCCTGCAGTATCTGCCAGCCATACATACTTTCTTTTTTGTGTTAGAAAATCCATCCAACTAGCCAACCACATAGAATCATTATCATGAATAATTTTCCCCCAATCACCTTCTGGTTTTTTTGCATCTTTTCCTAAGTTTAATGTCACATCTTTTGTTGTTACTCTAGGTTTCCATTTTCCTCTTAGTGGATGTTCCCCTCTTCCTATGAATATGCCTGGAGGTTCTGCCATATAGTTTCCAACTTCAACTTCTTTTCCATCCATGATGGCAATTCCGTATTTTATTTTTAATTTCTCTCGTAATTCTTTTCTTTTTACAGCTAATGCTTTTCTATCTTCTTTTGTCATCATTTCTTTGAGGTCTTTTTCTTTATCTACAACTTTGTAAGCATTTGAAAAATCAATATCCTCATATGAAATTTTTTTAAATTTTGAATCTAATGTTTTAGCAAAATCTTCTGTAAAGTTTTTTTGAAAAACTTTATCTTGTGCATATGGAGTATCTTTTTTCTTTGCCCATTGATACACCATTTCCTCTTGATTGATATCAAGATTGATCGACTCCCCTTTGATTTTGATCGTAATTCCCTGTTTCTCATATTCAGGAGGGAATAGAATTCCATTATGTTGTAATTTTTTCCATTTCATTTTTTTCATCTTATAATTGTGGACTTTGACAAAAACTCTTCTGTATCTGTATATAATTTAATGTAAAATGGTTTTTAGCCTGGAAATAGTTCTTTACTCATGTATTTTTCAAATTCTATATCCGTTTTGGATTGTTTTGCCTCCATAAACATGGCGGCATCTGTACCTACTGTATAACGAGGTAAAATTTCATCACTATGAATTGCTTTCATAATTACGTCTGCAACTTGTGATGGTGGGGTTCCCATCTGTGCCATCATTTTGAGACCTGCTAATATATGATCTGTTAATTCTTTGTATTTTGGATCTATTTTTGATTCTGGAACTTTCATAGAATCAAAAAAGTTTGTTTTAATTACTCCCGGTTCGATTAACGTAGTTTTTATTCCAAATTGACCCAGTTCATATCTTAAACATTCACTAAATCCTTCTAAAGCAAATTTTGAACTGATGTAAGCTGAAGAACCTGGTAATCCTATTTTTCCAGCAATTGAACTTATGTTAACTATAATTCCAGATTTTTGTTTTCTCATGATTGGAGATATTTCTTGAATTATTCTAACAATACTGAAAAAATTTGTTTCAAATTGTTTTCTAAAATCATCTAATGTAATGTCTTCAGTACATCCAAATTGACCATATCCTGCATTATTAACTAAAACATCTAATCTTCCATGTTCTGAGGATATTTTTTTAATTGCTGTAACAATTGATTCTTCTTTATCTACATCTAATTCAATAATTTTTATTTTGAGATTTTCTTTTTTTACTGCATATTCTAATTCTGCTGATTTCTTGATATCTCTCATACTTGCAAATGTTTCATATCCGTCTCTTGCTAGTACTAATACTGTTTCTAATCCAATACCTGATGAACTACCAGTTACAAGAGCAACTTTTTCCATAGTTATCTAATTTTTTGCTTATATTTATCCCATTTTGATTTTCTAGACTAGTGGTTTATCTCCATCAACTGGATCAATTAATTTTTTTTAATAACCAATGAGATTATTAACCTAGAAACAATCTTCAATTTAAAAATGAAAAAAATAGAAATTAACAAAATTTACAATCAAAACTGTATTGAAGGAATGAAATTAATTCCTAAAAATAAAATTGATCTTGTGATTACTGATCCACCATTTGCTATTGATTTTAAAGCAAAAAAAGCCAATTACAATCGAACTGCTTCTAATGTCTTATCTGGATACAATGAAATCAAGCCTGAAGATTACTATAATTTTACATTCTCTTGGATGAATGAGGTGTTTCGAATTTTAAAAGATTCTGGCAGCATGTATGTTTTTTCAGGCTGGAATAATCTCAAGGATATCTTACGTGCCTTAGATGATGTTGGATTTACAACTATTAATCATATTATTTGGAAATATCAATTTGGTGTTGTGACAAAAAAGAAATTTGTTACTTCCCATTATCATTGTCTTTATGTTTGCAAAGATGATAAACAAAGAAAATTTTTTCCTTTTTCTAGATTCAAAAAAGAGGATAAAACTGAGGATGGTCGTAGTCTTCATTATCGTGATAAAGAAGATGTTTGGGATATTAAACGAGAATATTGGTCTGGAGATGAAAAAACTCCTACTAAACTTCCATTAGAAATAATTAAAAAATTATTAGAATATTCTAGTGAAAAAAAAGATATTGTGTTTGATCCTTTTCTAGGTTCAGGACAAACTGCTGTTGTAAGTAAATTATTTAATCGTCGTTTTCTTGGATTTGAAATTGTTCCTGATTATTATAAATTTGCTAAAAAGAGATTAGATAAAGATCTGTATCGAATTAAAAAATCAAAATAATTTTTATTTTGTTTCAGTAGTGTCTGTTGTTTTTTTCCCCATCTTTGAAGAAATTTCTTTTTGAAGTTCATCATCTGTTTTATTTTCTGTTTTAATTCCAGCTGATTTTGCTATCATTTCTAATTTTTCCCTTTCTGTTTCAACTGGTCCTGATATTTTTGGAATTTCTTCATTTACTTCTTTCATTTGTTGTTGAATTTCATTTTTGGCATTATTGTATTCACTGACAACTTTTCCCATTTTTTTTGCTGCTCCTGGAAGCTTACCAGTTCCTAAAACTAATACAACTGCAACAAATATGATGATCATCCATTCACTTCCACCTATATTCAATGAATATTCTAACATGTTCAGACATTCTTTGATTTAAAATTAAACGTAATGCTTGATATTGTGCCTACTTTACTTGTAATTTTGAATAATTATTTATTCACTAATTTTCAATGGTTCTAATTTCTTTCTTGAAATTATTGCTAGTATTGTAATTCCTATACCTATAATGGAAAATATGATGTATGGTGTTTCATCTCCAAATGCTTGAGTTATTGGTCCTCCTATAGTTGGTCCTACTACCCATCCTAATCCAAAAATTGTTTCATATGCTCCAATTATTTTTCCAGATATTCCTTTTCTTGTTTTGCTTAAAATAATTTCTAAAGTTAATGGGAAAAATATACTAAATCCAAATCCCATTAACACTATGGCAATTCCAAACATTATGATTGAATCTGCAATAACTGATATTGCTAATCCTAAAGAAACTGCTAGTGTAGCTGCAATCAAAGTTTGACTTGTCCTTTTTGCAAATTGTCCTGCTAATGCAAGTGATATTACTCGTGAAATTCCAAATGCAAAATATAAATATAAAATATCTGTTGCACCCATTCCTTTATCATTAAGAAATGCAGGAAAAATTGTTAAAATTATTCCAAACGATGATGTACAAAAAATTAGTAATGTAATGACTTCGGGAAATTTTTTCATATCTTTAATTGCTGAAAAAGAAAATCTTTCATGATGTTTTTTGATATGTTTTTTTGATGCAAGTAGTGCAGTAATTATTCCTGCAGCTAAAATGAATGATGCAATTTGGAACAATATTCTATACGTGGCATCTATGTTTTCTAAAAATACAGTTCCGAGTAGTGGGCCTATCATGAAACCCATTACAAAAAACATTGTAAACCAAGAGATGTTTTTGACTCTATTTTTTTCTGTGCTCTCATTCGAAATAATTGATTCACATGGTGGCCAGAAAAATGCATGAGCTACGCCTGTCATTATCCTAAATCCCATTATTTCTGGAACTGACTGTGCAATGGATAGAAGATAAATTGATGCTGAATTGAGTGCTGCCCCTATTGCTAGTATGTATGCATTGTTTATTCTATCTAACAATATTCCTACAAAAAGTGGAATGAACATGTATGGAACAAAATTTGTTAATCCGATAAAACCTAATTCTGAATATGTTGCACCAATTACATTTTTTGCAAAAATTGGAAGTATTGGACCATGAAGACCATATGAAATCCCTATGATTAGTCCTGTTATGTTTACTAAAATTAAAACTCTATTCATTTGTATGCTGCAACCATTATTGCGCCACCCATAAGATCTTTCTCAAATTCCACTCGTGAAAATTTTTCTAATAGTAATTTTTCTAGTTTTTTATTTTGAGGCCATCTTTGGAATGTACCGTATAGTGTTCCAAATTTTAATCCTAATCGTCCTCCTGCACTAAATGCAAGAATTGGTAAGATACATCTCAGATAAAATGCAACCCCTGCTCTGATGATTCCTTTATCTGGTTTTCCTAAATCTACAATCACCATACGTCCTTCTTTTTTTAATACTCTGTGAATTTCAGAAATTGCAATTCTTAAATTAATTGCGTCTCTTAATGAATATCCGCACAACACTGCATCAAATTCTTCATCTCTAAATGGTATATGTTCAAAAACTCCATTTGCCATATCTGGAATTTTTTCAAAATGTGAACCTGTATTTTTGAGCATAGGTACTAGAGGATCATAAAGTGTAATTGAAATATCGCCATCTGTAAGCTTTAGTGCAGTTTTAGACATATTTCCAAATCCCGAACCTGCATCTAAAATTTTATTTCCTTTGAGTACTCTTCCTGAAATTCCTCGATTTCTATGTTCTACATCTTTACCTAATGATATTATTGAATTAACCTTATCATAAATTGGAATAATTTCTCGAAGTACTTCTATAACTTCACTCCAATAACTGCTTCCTAAACCCAAATCTATTTTCTCCTTGTATCTAATTGAATATTTTTCAACTCTAAAACTTCTATTCGTTTGTAAACTTTGATACGTTTTTAGAATAGTTTCCTAAATCTGATTCTGAAACTTTTTCAAAAACTTTTGACTCTGATGAAACTTTGGCCATTTTGACATTTTTAATTTCATCTTTTGCTTCTACATTCAAATTGATTGATGCAATAGCTAATGCTGCTGCATCTTCTAAACTCATATCTGGATTGTAATTTTTTTCTAAAAATGAATTTACTTCATCAGCTCCTGCACCTATTGCAACTGCTGTGAATTGTACATATGTTCCACTAGGATCTATTACATAGATGGATTCTCCTTTTTGATCAACTCCTGCAATGATCATTGAAACTCCGTTTGGACGTACTCCTCCATATTGAGTAAATTGATGAGCTGTATCTGCTAAATATTTTGAAACTGTTGCAATTTCTACTGATTCATCATATGTCATTTTATTTCCTTGTGAAAATGCTCTTGCACTATCTACTTGAACACGTGCATCTGGAATGTATCCTGCTGCTGCAACTCCAATATGATGATCTACTTGGAAAATTTTCTGTGTAATATTTTTAGTTTGTAATGTTCTTGCTTTTTCTTCAACTGCCATGATTACTCCTTGTTTGGTACTTATTCCAATTGCTAATGTTCCTCTTTTTACAGTCTCTATTGCATATTCTACTTGGTAGATCCTGCCGTCTGGAGAATACATAGTAGGTGTCATATCGTAACCTCGTGATGCCATCATGATATGACAAGTTTATTCTCAGTCAATTTAAGGGTAATTATCTATCTGCTATTGTGAATTTTTTTATAAATTTAAAATCTTAATCTTCATTTTTGAACCAAACTTATATAATCTGAATAGTAGTATTATCGTTATTATGGTAAAGCACGATCCATTTGCCAATGCAACTAAACAAGTCAATGATGCTTGTGATATTCTTGGTATTAAGGACAAAGGACTTCGTGAGTATCTTGCAATGCCAAATAAAATGTTGAGAGTTAAGATCCCTGTTAAAATGGATAATGGAAAAATTAGAATATTTACTGGTTTTAGAAGTCAACACAATAATGATAGAGGCCCATACAAAGGTGGTATTCGTTATTTCAATCCCGAAGGTGGTGTTGAATATATGGAACGAGAGGTTATGGCACTTTCTTCATGGATGACATGGAAATGTGCAATTGTTGATGTTCCTCTTGGTGGTGGAAAAGGTGCTATCTATGTTAATCCAAAAACTGAAAAACTTAGTGATGGTGAAATGGAGAGATTAACTAGAGGTTTTGCTTACAAGATTTCTGAAATTATTGGACCTGAAAAAGATATTCCTGCTCCTGATGTTTATACAACTGGTAGAGAGATGACCCAAATTATGGATACCTTTAGTAAACTAAATGGAAACAAGTATTCTCCAGGTGTTATTACTGGTAAACCAATTTCAATGGGTGGTTCTTTAGCAAGAAATGTTGCAACTGGTTTAGGAACTGCATATACGGTAAGAGAAGCTGCAAAAACTTTGAAACTTAAATTAAAAGGTGCAAAAGTAGTTTTACAAGGATTTGGTAATGCCTCTACATTTGCTGGTGAATATTTAGAAAAAATGGGTGCAACAGTAGTTGGTGTAAGTGACTCAAAAGGTTCTATCCTAATTCCAAAGGGTGCTAAAGTTAGTAAAATTTTAGAGCATAAAGGAAAAACTGGTTCTGTTGTAGGTTTTACTGGAAGCAAAAAAGTCTCAACTGAAGAATTACTAACTGCAAAATGTGATGTTTTGATACCTGGTGCTTTAGAAAATCAAATTACTGCAGCAATTGCAAAAAAACTAAATTGTAAAATTATTGCTGAAGCTGCAAATGGTCCAACATTACCTGAAGCAGATCCTGTAATTGAAAAGAAAAAAATTATTGTTATTCCTGATATCTTGGCTAATTCTGGCGGTGTTTGTATTTCTTATTTGGAATGGGTTCAAAATAATATGGGATATTATTGGAGCTTTGATGAAGTTGCATCTAAGATGGAGAAAAATATTACACAAGGATTCAAAGATGCATATGCATTATCTAAAAAACATAAAGTCGATATGCGTAAAGCTACCATGGTTTTAGCAGTTGAACGTGTTCTTGAAGCATTTAATCAAAAGGGCATCTGGCCTTAACCTAATTATTTTTCAATTTAATTCAACATATGTCTGACGTTTTAGTAGTACAAAATACTCGGATTGAAAGTTCAGGATATCTGGGAGAATTATTATCTCGTGATGGATTTGATATTACTTCAATTAATGCAAAACATGAAATCATTCCTAACAAAAAATTTTCATTGGTAGTGATATTAGGTGCCCCTGAAAGTGCTAATGATGATTTTCCCTATCTTATAGAAGAACAACAACTCATCAAAAATTCTGTAAATGATGATATCCCTGTTTTGGGAATTTGTTTAGGATCACAACTAATTGCAAAAACTTTTGGTGCTAAAGTCTATTCTGGTCCAAAAAAAGAGATTGGCTTTTACAATGATTTGAAAATTTCTAATGACTCTACATTTTTTTCAGGTTTTCAAAATCCATTCACTGTTTTTCATTGGCATGGTGATACCTTTGATTTACCTCAAGGTGCCCTGAGATTAGCCTCATCTGAGCATTATCTAAATCAAGCATTTCAGTACAAAAGTGCTATTGGATTACAATTTCATTTAGAGGTAAATGAAGAGATGGTGAATTTGTGGCTTGATAACACCAAAGAAAAATTACAAAAAATCTCATATATCAATCCACAAGAAATCCGATCAGAAATAAATGAGAATATTTCAATTGTAAAATCAAATATGAAGAATTTTTACAACAATTTCAAATCATCATTTGATCTTTGACCAAAGTTTAATATATTGAGTTTTGATTTATCGATCGAACGATGTCAGCAGTGAAGAAAATTTTTGAAGAAACAATTCAAACCGATCATAAGGTTATCACTGAAGAATCATCAAAATCTATTCTCAAATCTTATGGTGTCAAAGTTCCACCATTTGCATTAGCAACATCTGCTGAAGATGCTGCAAAACAAGCAAAAAAAATTGGCTTTCCACTTGTAATGAAAGTAGTATCTCCACAAATCTTACACAAGACTGATGTTGGTGGTGTCAAAGTTGGCGTAAACAATGTAGCTGATGTTAAAAAAACATTCAATGATATGTATGGTAGACTTTCTAAAAAGAAAGGAGTTAACGTTAAAGGCATTCTTTTGGAGAAAATGGTTCCAAAAGGTGTTGAACTAATTGTAGGTATTCAAAATGATCCACAATTTGGTCCAATGATCATGGCAGGATTAGGTGGAGTAATGACTGAGGTTTTCAAAGATGTTGCATTTAGAATGTTACCAATTACAACATCTGATGCAAAATCTATGATTAATGAACTTAAAGGTTCCAAACTTCTCAAAGGATTCAGAGGTAGTGCTCCAGTTGACCTAAACATGGTTGCAAAAATGTTGGTAGACATTGGTAAACTAGGTGTAGATAATGCCGATTACATTAACAGTATTGACTTTAACCCAGTAATTGTATATCCAAAATCTCATTTTGTAGTTGATGCAAAAATTATTTTAAATAATAAATTCAAAAAGAATTCAATCTCAAAAGCTAAACCAAACATTACATCAATGGAGTCATTCTTTACTCCAAAATCTGTTGCACTAGTTGGTGCATCTGCAACACCTGGAAAGATTGGTAATTCTGTATTAGATGCACTTGGAAAACAAGATTACAAAGGTAAAGTTTATCCGATTAATCCTAAACAAAAATCAATTCTTGGAATCAAATGTTATCCATCATTAGAAGACATACCAGGAAAAGTTGATCTGGTTGTTGTTTGTATTGATCTTTCAGCATGTGTCCCAATTATGAAAGCATGTGCTAAAAAAGGAATTCATAATGTTGTAATTGTTTCAGGTGGCGGTAAAGAACTTGGTGGTGACAGAGCAGTAATGGAAGCTGAAGTCAAAGAATTATCTATAAAACACAAAATTCGTGTAATTGGTCCTAATTGTATTGGAATGTTTAATGCAGCAAATAGACTTGATTGTGCATTCCAAGGACAAGAAAGAATGATACGTTCAAAACTTGGCCCTGTTGCATTTTTCTCACAAAGTGGAACTATGGGAATTAGTATGTTAGAAAGTGCTGATCTATTTGGTTTATCAAAAATGATCAGTTTCGGTAATCGCTCTGATGTTGATGAAGCAGACATGATATGGTATGCTGCAAATGATCCTCAAACTAAAGTAATTGGATTATACGTTGAAGGATTTGGTGATGGTAGAAAATTCATCAATACAGCTAAACGTGTAATGAAAGAAACAAAGAAACCCATCGTTATTTGGAAGAGTGGAAGAACTGCTGCAGGTGCAAAACAAGCTGCATCTCATACTGGTTCTCTTGGTGGCTCAAATGCAATGATTATGGGTGCATTCAAACAAGCAGGAATTATTTCAGTTGACAGTTATCAACAACTAGTTGGAGTTCTAAAGGCATTAGCATGGCAACCATCTGCAAAAGGAACTCATGTTGCTATGACTAGTAATGGTGCTGGTCCAATGATTGGTGGAATGGATCAATTAGAAAAATTTGGTCTTACAATAGGAAAGTTATCACCAGAACGTGTCAAAAAGATGAAGGCTCATTTTCCAATAGCTGTTCCTATTCATAGTGGTAATCCGGCAGATGTAGGTGGCGGTGCAACTGCAGAAGATTATAGATTTGTAATTCAGCACTTCATGGAAGAAAAAAATATTGATATTGCTATGCCCTGGTTTGTATTCCAAGATGATCCACTTGAAGAAACAATTGTTGATTATCTTGCTGATTTCCAAAAGAAAAGAAAGAAACCACTTTTAGTTGGATGTAATGGGGGTCCATATACTGAAAAAATGGTAAAATTAATTGAGAAACATAATGTTCCAGTTTATCAAGACCTTCGAACTTGGGTTGAAGCTGCAGGTGCATTAGTTCAATTTGGCAAAATACAAGGAAAATAGATAACATTTAAGTTTCTCATAACTTGGCAAATTATCATGTCACTAGTTACCAAATCTACTTCTGATGGCATTTGTACTGTCAAAATCAATAGACCTGACAAACTCAATGCTATGAATATTGATGTTGCAAAAGAACTAATCAAAACTTTTGAAGAACTAAATCATAATGATGATGTCAAAGTTATCATTTTGACAGGTGAGGGGGAAAAGGCATTTTCTGCTGGTGCAGATATTGAATACATGTCTAAAATCTCTGCAGATGAATCAGTTGATTATGCAAAAACTGGTCAACTTGTAACTTCAACTGTTGAATTAGTAAAACAACCCACTATAGCAGCTGTTAATGGTTTTGCATTAGGTGGAGGTTGTGAGCTTGCAATGTCATGTGATATCCGAATAGCTGCAGATACAGCTAGAATGGGTCAACCAGAAGTAACAATTGGAATTCCTCCTGGATGGGGTGGAACACAAAGATTGATGAGAATCGTGGGAATAGCAAAGGCAAAAGAACTTGTTTACACAGGTAAAATGGTCAAAGCAGATGAAGCAAAAGAAATTGGTCTAGTAAACCTAGTAGTTCCTCTTGCATCACTACAAGAAGAAGCTTTGAAAATGGCACAAAAAATTGCTGGAAACTCTACAATGGGTGTTCAGATGTCTAAAGTCGCAATCAATAAAGGAAGAAATGCAGATCTTGATACTGGTCTTTCTATTGAACTCCTTGCTTGGAGAAATTGCTTTACACATCCTGATCGCGAAGAGAGAATGACTGCATTTGTAAATAAATCCAAAAAATAAGCTATTTCAGTCTCTTTTTTTATTTTTATTATCTGTTGAGCCTATTTAGATTACTAGTATGTTGACGGGGAAAAACTTATTATAATTTGAAATTGGTTTTTGATCATAATGGCAACTGAACAAACACAAAAAATGGTTACAGTTACTGCAAAAGCAGCTGAGAAAATTCATGAATTCATGAAAGAGGAAGCCGAATCCCCTGAATACTTACGAGTATATGTTCAAGGTGGAGGTTGTTCTGGATTATCTTATGGAATGGGATTTGAAAAAGCCCCAGAAGAAGATGATCTAGTTCTTGAAGAAAATGGTGTTAAACTCTTAGTTGATAGCTACAGTGTCGATCATTTACAAGGTGCAAACGTTGACTATATTGAAAGCCTAATGGGTTCTGGATTTAAAATTAACAATCCAAATGTTACAAAATCCTGTTCATGTGGCCACTCATTTAGTACTGAATAAACTAGTATCCTTTATTTTCATTTTTTAATTCACTTAGCGTTTGCTTTATCTAAAATTTATCTATATTTTTCGATACCCTCATATATCACAGATTAGAATTTAGGGTATAATGATAAAGGAGATGAAGAGTATATGCCTCAATCAGGAATTGTCAAATATCACGTTAAACTTTCCTACGAAGTTGATGGACTCGTTGAACGAGCCGATATAATCGGCGCCATCTTTGGTCAAACAGAAGGACTGTTAGGCCCAGAGATGAATCTAAATGAACTGCAACGAGTTTCAAAAGTAGGACGTATTGAAGTTATTGCTAAATCTACTTCTAACACTACAAGCGGAAATGCAGTAATTCCAATGAGTACTGATATTGATACATGCGCATTAATTGCTGCAGGTATTGAAAGTATAGATAAAGTTGGTCCATTTGATTGTAAATTTACATTAGATGCAATTGATGATGTACGAGCTGCAAAGAAAGATGATATTGTAAGACGTGCCAAAGAAATTAAGCAAAAATGGGCAACAAAAACAGTTAGTGAAGGAGAGACCATGTTAAATGATGTTCATCAGGGTGATTCTGGTAAATTATCTACATACGGACCATCAAAATTAACTTGTAGTTCTGGTGTATTTGATTCAAAATGGATAATTCTTGTTGAAGGTAGAGCTGATGTGATTAATCTTTTACGGGCTGGATATGATAATGTTCTTGCAATTGAAGGTGCAAAAATTGATGAATCTATAAAAGAATTATGTGCTGAAAAAGATACTGTTGTTGCTTTTATTGATGGCGATAGAGCCGGTGGTTTTATTCTTAAGGAACTCAAATCTGTTGTCACACTTGATTATGAATTACAAGCAGATACTGGTGTTGAAGTAGAAGAATTAACTCCTCAAAGACTAGATGAAATTCTAAGACCTATTGCTGATGAAATTAAAAATGGTAAACCTGCACCAAAATTTGTAAGTGAAGATGATAAATCTATTACAGATGTAGCTACCAAAGTTTTTCCAAATCTCAATGAAACCCTTGAAGCTATTGCATTGGATGGTGATCAAAATGAAATTTTTAAAGTTCCAATAAGTGAAGTAGTTAGCAAACTATCCTCACAATCTGGTATCAAATATCTTTTGTTAGATGGTATCATTACAAAGAGACTTTTAGAAGGTGCAAAAAATGCTGGTATTGAATGTGTAGTTGGACATAGAGTTGCAAAACTTTCTAATTCTGATGGCATGACACTAAAAACATTCGCTGACTTAGGCGTATCTTAGGATTTTAGATGACTGAACTAAAAATTCAGCACCTCTTAACTCTCTCTCATTTATTATCTAAAGGAGCAAAATACAATTATGTAACTATCACAACTTCTTCTTTAGGAAAAAATATTCATAAATCACAACAAGCAGCATCTAAGCATTTACTTGAATTAGAAGAAAATAAATTCATTACACGAATAATTAATGGAAGAAATCTTTCAGTAAAAATTACTAGTAAAGGTTTTTCTGAAATGGTGAAACTATCTTCTGTTTTACAAAAAAGTTTAGATTCTTCACCATCTCATATTGATCTAAAAGGTACTTTAGTTTCAGGAATGGGTGAAGGTGCATACTATATGGGATTAAAAGGTTACACTAAACAATTTCAATCTAAAATTGGATACATTCCATTTCCTGGAACTCTTAATGTTAGATTGGATCAAAAAATTCATCAAGAATCCATTAAACAATTTGAAACTTTGAATGGAATTAAAATAAAGAGCTTCTTTGATGGTAAGAGGACATATGGCTGGGTAAAATGTTTTTCAGCTAAATTAAATAATTCAATAAATTGCCAATTAATCGTACTTGAGCGTACTCATCATGATGATTCTGTAATTGAATTAATATCCAAAGTTTGTTTACGTAAAAATGCTAAATTAAAAGATGGTTCAAAAGTTTCAATTAAAATTGAAATTAATTCTTAGATTCCATGGATTGATTCTCCATATTCTTTCTCAATTTTAGAACTAGAGCTTTCTGGAATTGGAGATTGTAATCTAGCAACTCTTGCATCTAGTTTGATTTTTTTACATCCTTCTGTAATGAATTTTTCTTGATGAACTTGATCATACCCTAATACAATGATTTGTGGTTTGACAAGATTTACTGTTTTGAAAATATCATTTTCTTGTCCAATTAAGCACAAATCTACTACTTTAAGTGATTTTACCAATTCTTGTCTTTGCTCCTGATTGTGTAATGGATTTCTTTTTTTCATTTTTACTGCTGTATTATCAGTTGCTACAACTACCACTAATACATCTCCTAGTGCTTTTGCTGCATTTAATGTAGAAATATGTCCAGGATGAATAATATCAAAAACTCCACCTGCTAATACTACACATAATGAATTTCTTCCAATTTCTGTAAGTGTTATTCTATCTTTATTTACAAGATTTTTTTCTATCAAATCATCAATTTTCTCATTTATTTGATCCTTTGAAAGTATGTTTTTTTCCTTTAGACTATCTGTAAGATTTCTTTCATTAATTTGACATACATACATTGTTGAGAGAATTGTTTTTTCAATTAATTCCAATGTTTTTGTATCTTTTGACCTCTTCTTTAATTTATTGATAATATCACATTTTTGGTTCAAGGCCTTTTGCCAATCTTAATGCATCTACTAATCCATCTGCATATCCTATACTCAGAATTGCAACTTCATCTTGTCCTTCTTCTAAAAATTTCTCTGCATCATTAACGTATAATTCTACATTTTCTAAAATTATTTCAAATTCTTTTTGATTTTTATAATATGGTATAATTTCTTCAAGTGCTTCTCTTACCATTGGAACATATTTTTTCATCATTTGATTTGAAATTTTTTCTGTTTTTTCAGAATTATCGAATGGCTCATCCATACATTGACCAAATAATTTAAGAGCATCTGACTCTGTAAAATGTAATCTTCCTGGAATAATTATCGTGTGAGGTGGTTTTCCAAAATTTATTTGTGCTAAAGTAGATATTTTACCTGAAATTATTGTCTGATCTTTAAAACCAATTCTTGAAGCAACTATGACATAGCTTGAATCTGTGAGAACTTTTCTTCTTTGACCCTCTTCTGTTTCCAGTAATCCTTTTAGTGCATCATTAGGATCTAGAAAAAAATCTTTGTCTTGATTATATTCTAGTAATAATACTGTGTGGTTACCTTCTATAATATTTTTATAAATTACATAATATGGAGTTGTTAGTGATTTCATTTCACTCATTATTGTTGCAATTCTTCCAACTTTGTAAAAATGCAAACCACATTCTCCTATCATTGATGTAAGTGATGATGCTGCATGTATCGAACGTGTTTCTATTTTTAATTCAATTGCTCTTGTTCGTAATTCAATATGTGTTGTTGCAATATATGGATCCCCATATGATAGCAGCACCACTTTTTTTTCTTTTGATTTTTCTAAAATTTCATTGCCATCTTCAACTAGCCATCTTTTTGCAGATATGAATTCACCTTTCATTGCTTTTTTAATTTTCTCTAAATCTGATTTTCCAATTGGACTAGTAAATTGTTCAAGGTATACAATATCTGCATTTGATATTATTTCTAATCCTTCAATTGGAATGGATTCAAATCCTGAAATTCCTAGACCTACAAATGATAACATTATTGCATTTTTTTATCATGAAGTCTTTTTAAATGCTGTAAAGTTGCTTTGAGAATTTCTATGCCTTTTAGGTACTCCTCAATTGAAACCTTTTCATCTATTGTATGAGCTTCATGTGGATCCCCTGGACCATATGTTACAACTGGAATTTTCCATTGATTACCTAAAACATTCATGTCTCCTGTTCCTGTTTTTCTAATTAAAGTTGGTCTGGATTGTACTACTTGCATTGCTCCTAGTGTAAATGCTCTAACTAGTGCTGAATTATGTGGTGCCTCAAATGGCTCTGTTTCATCTAAAATTGAATAAAATGCTTCAACTTTTCTATTTTGAGATATTTCTTTAACTAATGTTGCAATTTTTTGTTCAATAGTTTTACAATTCATGTTCACTGGAATTCTTATGTCGAAAAGAGTTTCACATTCTTTTGGTGTTATATTGTGACTTGTTCCACCTTTAATTTCAGTCATGGTTGCAGTTAACAACATTCCCTTGGTTTTTCCATCTTGATTTGCTTCTAATTTTTCTTTTAATTCTTTTACAAATATTATTGATTCCTCAATGGCATTTTTTGAAAGCCATGGTGCACTTGCATGTGAACTATCTGGTACGCTGATTTTTAGATTAATTGCTAATCTACCTTTGTATGCAATTGTTACTTGTTTAATTCCACTTGGTTCTCCAAATACTGCATAATCAATATTCATTTCTTTTTTTACAATATTTTTAATTCCTATTGCATTTCCTTCTTCATCTACTGCCCCTACAAAAATTACTGTCCCTTGATTCTTTTCAATTGATGCTGCAGCAAATAACATTGCCATTAATGGTGCTTTTGCATCTGATGCTCCTCGACCATAAAGTGAATCTCCTTCTTTTCTAACTTTTACTTTTCCTGGAACCACATCCATGTGACCGCATAGCATTATTCGTGGAGATCCGGTTCCTTTTGTTGCAATAACATTCCCTACTTCGTCAATTTGTATATCTTCAAATCCTAAATCATCACATTTGTCTACCAAAAATTCTGCCATTGGTTTTTCACTGAGTGATGGTGTGTAGAGTCGAAGTGCTTTTTCTAGCATCTTTGTTGCAAACCTAGGGGTTACCGTAAAATGATTTTCCATTTTACTTTTCTACTTTTAGCGCGTAATCTAGCATTAGAGCTGGTATGTCTATTTCACATACTCTTACAGTATTTTTGTACTCTGTTGTATTGTTAACTTCATGAACGACAAGACCTTTTTCCTCACTTTCCATTAAATCTACACCTACAATGTCTCCTTGAACTGCATTTTTTGCTTTGATACACATTTCTTCCATTTCTTGTGTTACTTTACATGGTTCAGCAGTTCCACCTAATGCCATGTTTGTTTTCCAATGTTCAGAATTTCTGTAAATTGCAGCAACTATTTTCTCTCCTACCATGATTGCTCTAATGTCTCTTGGTGGTCTTTTTACAAATTCTTCCAAGTAATGAACTTGATAAATTGGATACATTGTTTCTCTACTTTCAATTATCCCTTCAGCTGAATCCTTATCATTTAATTTTGAAATTAATCTTCCCCAACTACCTACTGTTGGTTTGATTACTTTTGGATATCCTTGTGTTTCTAATGCCTCTATTGCAGCATCTTTGGAAAATGCAACTGTTGCATCTGGTGTTGGAACTCCAATTTTTTTTAATAACATATGTGTAAATAATTTATTTCCTGCAAACACTCCTGTGTTTAAACAATTGATTACTTTAACTCCTAATCCTTCTAGAGCTGCAGTTGAATGTAAATTTCTATAATAACTCACACATCGTTGAATAACCACTCCGTAATCTTCAGGTTTTTTTTCTAAATCTAATGCTAATTTTTTACAATCTATCATCTGTATGTTGATATTCTTTTTTTTACCTGCTTCTAGCAGAGCTTTTTCTTCCCAACGTATGGAATCGTAAAGAATTGTAACATCTGGATTCACTGTCCCCAATCCTCGCCAACTGTTTGAGCCGGCTTTAGATCGAAACCATCTGAACCTTTTGCTAATTCAAAACTTGCGCCGCATTCTGGACATGTTACAATTTCTCCCTCAAGTGCATCACTTGGTATGGAGATATCTGCATCACATTCTTCACATTTTGACATATCTCTTATTCATTTCTCCTCTTTATTTATCTTCAACAATCTTTTTTTCAAGTCTATCCTCAAGTGGAATTTCTATTAGATCCCCCATTCTTAGATTTTTTAGTCCTACTGCAACAGCTTTTGCACCTACGTCATCTTTTTCTAATCCTAGTAATGACATTAGATAGGCCGCACCTGTTTTTCCAGCTAATTCTCCAAATACTATTCTTCTTCTATTTCCTACAGCTCTTGGTGGTATTGGTTCATAGGCTGCTGGATTTTTGAGAATTGCTGCAAGATGTGTACCTGCTTTGTGTTTATATGCTGATGATCCTACTATTGGTTTTGAATCATATGGTTTGATTGTTGTATAGTCTTCAATTAATCTAGATAAATCCAATAGCATATCTAATCTAAAATCATTTGGTGATTTGTATAAGTAAGTTAGTGCTACTGCAACTTCTGCAAGTGGTGGTATACCTGTTCTTTCTCCAATTCCATCAATTGTTGTATGGATTTGATTAACTCCTGCATCACATGCTGAAAATGCATTTGCTACTGCAAAACCAATATCATTATGAACATGTGCATCTAATGGAACATCTACAACTTCTCTAACTTTTTTTACAAAATTATACATTCCAATTGGACGTAAAATCCCTACTGTATCTGGAAGACTAATTCTATCTACTCCTGCTTCTTCAATTGCTTTACATACTTTTAGTAAAAATTCTGGTTCTGTCCTACTTCCATCCTCTACTGTAAATCTTACTTTTAATCCATGAGATTTTGCATACTCTACAGTTCCTACTGCTCTTTCCAAAGCTTCTTCCCTAGAAATACGTAATTTGTCTTTTAGATGTATATCTGAAATTCCTAAATATGCTGCACACCATTTTGCATCACAGTCTAATGAAGTGTCTATATCTTCCTTAAGTGCACGTCCGTGAGATACAATATCTGCTGTTAGCCCTTGTTTGATAATTGTTTTAGTTGCTTCTTTGTGATCTTTTGATACTATTGGTGAAATCTCTATTTGATCCACTCCAAAATAATCTAACATCCATGCAATCTGGATTCTTTGTTTATTTGTAAATGAAACACCTGGATGTTGTTCCCCTTCCCTTAGAGTACTATCTAATACTCTGATCTTTTTTGGATTTTTTTCATATGCGTTATACATGTCTGCATAGTGATTCGGATCTTTCATTACTGAATTCGTTAGATAAAATTGATGATATAAACATATTCGTACTATTTTCGTTGAAAATTATTTTAATTGATCCTAAATTAGTTTTTAATTAAATTTTTTAAAACGAAACTCGTTTTTAGATAATTTTTCTTAAAATGATTACTGTATTGGTATCTACTACCCCTGTAATTTTTCTTAATGCATCTATGCTATTATTAATTTCTGTAATACTTGATGCACTCATTATTGTTGTGATATCGTATTGCCCTGTAATTTCATAAACTGTTTTTACTCCATTTAATTTTGCAAGCTTTAAAGACACTTTGGATGTTTCTGTTGCAGAATCCACTGAAACTAGTACTATTGCACTAGTAACATTTTCTTCTCCTAATTCTATTGTAAATTTATCAATTGTTTTACTGTCTACTAAATTTTTAACTCTCCTTCTAACTGCTGATTCTGAAAGTTTTAATTTTTTACCAATGTCTACAAATGATTCCCTGGAATCTTCTTTTAGATATCCGATAATTTTTTCATCTACTTTATCTTTATACATTTCTTTTTTCTTCCTCCTTACCTATTACAACATCTAATGCATGTAAAACTTTTGTTACATCTTCTTCTTTAATCACTAATGGTGGCAATATTCTGAGAATGTTTCTTCCTGAGTATAACATCAAAACACCTTCTTCAATTAACCCCATCAAAATATCTTTGACTTCAAATTTCATTTCAATTCCAATCATTAGGCCTTTTCCTCTAATTTCTCTAATCATTGTATGTTTTTCTTTTAGTTTTTCTAAACCTTCTTTAAAAACTTCTCCCATTTTTTTAGAATTTTCAATTAACCCATCCTCTGTTATTGATGTTAGTGCTGCAATTCCAGCTGCACATGATATTGGATTTCCACCAAATGTTGATGAATGTTCTCCTTTACTTATTGCTGCTAAAATATCTGGTCTAACTAATGTTGCTCCCATTGGTACTCCGCCTGCAATTCCTTTTGCAAGACATAAAATATCTGGTACCGTATTCCAATGTTCACCTGCCCATAATCGACCAGTTCTTCCTAATCCTGCTTGAATTTCGTCAAAAATTAATAAAATTCCTTTTTCATTACATAGTTTTCTAACTTCTTGTAAGAATCCATCTGGTGCAACAATTATTCCACTTTCTCCTTGAATAGGTTCTAAAATTACGAAAGCTGTATCTTCATCAATTACGGAACGAAGTGAATCCATGTCTCCAAATGAAGCAAAAGAAACTTTTTCAACTAACGGTGCAAATGCTTTTTTGTATTTTGGATTAAATGTTAATGATAATGCTCCAAATGATTTTCCATGGTACGATCCTTTCATTGCAACCATTCCTTTCTTTCCTGTAAACTTTCTTGCAAATTTCATTGCAGCTTCAATAGCTTCTGCCCCACTATTGTTAAGATGCACTTGTGTTAATCCTTCTGGAGATATTTCAATTAATTTTTTCAAAAATTCTTCTCGTGTTTTATTGTATAACGAACTATGCACTGTAATTATTTTATCAATTTGTTCTTTGATTGCATTGTTAACTCTTTGATTTTGATGTCCAACTAATGCTACGCCATATCCTCCCATACAATCGATGTATTCTTTTCCTTCTGTATCCCAAACATGAGCTCCTACGCCTTTTTCAATTGTAACTGGGAATCTCTGATAGAGATTACCCATGTGTTGATCTTCACTCATGTTCAATCACCGTACAATTATCCTGTGAAATTGCTGAAGAAATAGGGTTTTCTTTCTGACCATTTGCAATAAAAGCTTGTTTCACACCCATATCAAGTGCTTCTGTGGAAGCCAAAATCTTTTTTTCCATACCTGGACCTATTTTTGGTCTAATTTCTTTTGCTTCTACCAATGTCAATTTTGGTACCACTTTATCATCCATTAAAAGCCCATCTACATTTGTAATGAATAATACCTTGTCACTTCCTACACTTCCTGCTACATATGCTGCAGCCCTATCTCCATCTACATTAAGAAATTCTGATTCCTCACTAATTGCTATTGGTGAAATTACAGGTGTTAGTCCTTGCTTGAGTAATGATTTGATAAATTCTGAATTTACGTTTTTAATTTTACCTGTATATCCTCCATCAATTGCTTGTTTTCTACCCTTTTCATTTACAATCAATAGTTTCTTTTTCCTGTCTGCTTCTATGACTTTGGCATCTACTCCTGATAATCCAATTGCATTAATTCCATTTTTTTGTAACATTTGAACAATTGTCTTATTTATTCTACCTGACATAACCATTGTAAAAATTTCTGCAGTTTCTTTATCCGTGTATCGACTTTTAATTCCACTTGGTGATGTTACAAATTTTGGTTCTTTTCCTAATTGTTTACAAACTTTTGTAACTTCTTTTCCTCCACCATGAACTATGATGATGCCTTCTGATTCTGCAGTTTTTTTAATGTCTGAAATTGTGGATGGATGTAAATCATCTACTACACTTCCACCAATTTTAATTGTGATCATTTCTAAACCGGAGTTAGCGGTGTATATCTTAGTCCGCTCATTTCATCAAAACCACACATGACATTCATGTTTTGAATAGCAGAACCTGCTGCACCTTTCATTAAATTATCTGATGCTGATAAAGAAATTAGTCTATTGTTATCTTCATCCAAATCAAATCCAATATCACAAAAGTTTGAACCCACTAAGAATTTTGGATCTGGGAATTTGTACAATCCTTTTTTATCTCTAATTAGTCTAACAAATTTTTCATCGCCATATGCTTGACGATATATTTTCCATAATTCTTTTTCTTCGATATCTTTTTTCATAAATGTATGATTTGTACACAAAATACCTCTGACAACATCTACTGCATGTGGGCTCATTGAAACACGGATTTTTTTCCCTGCAATTTCACTTAATTCCTGTTCAATTTCACCTGTGTGTCTATGTTTTGCTGGTTTGTATGGTCTGATAACTCCTGCACGCATTGCATGTGCTGTTCCAGAACCAGAACCGGCACCAGATGATCCGATTTTTGAATCTACAATTATGTGATCCGTATCTATGATGTCATTTTTAATTAATGGTGCAAGTGCTAGTGTTGATGTAACTGCCATACAACCTGGGCATGAGACGAGTTGTGCTTTTTTAATTTCTTCTCTATGTAATTCTGGAACTCCAAAAACTGACTTTGGTAAATAATCTGGATGTGGGTGTTTCCAACCGTACCATTTGTCATATGCTTCTTGTTGATGTAATCTGTAATCTGCACTCAAATCAATTACTTTGATGCCTCTATCATAGAGTGCTTTTACAATTTCAGTAGCAGTTCCATGTGGTACTGCTGTAAAGACCACATCGCATTGATCCGTTAATTTATCATAATCTAATTCTGAAAAAGTAAGATCTGTAAATCCTTTCAAACTAGGCTGAACTCTGTGTAAATATTCTCCAACATGTTGTCTTGATGTTACCATGCTAATTTCAACATCTGGGTGGTTGACAAGAAGACGTAGTGTTTCTCCTCCTACATAACCTGATGCTCCTACTACTCCTACTTTCATGATAAATCACATCAAAAGTAGTATAATTTATCTTGTTATATTGAACCTTGAATGTCTATTTTTTTATTTAAATCGAGGATTTCTCTAGAAAAACTTGTTTCAATTTCATACAATTTCTATTTTTAAAATAAATTTATAGGCAGTCTGACAAATCTCCCCTTATGGTTGAGATAGGTCGTCCAGTAAAAGATATTGAAATAGATTCAAACACTTCAATAGAAAAAATTTTTGATGAATTGTCTAAGTCAGGAGGTTTTGAATCAGTAAATCTTTCCGATGGCTTAGATATTTTGACTAAAATGATTTCTGATGAGAAATGTTTGAAATTTGTTTCATTTGTAGGTGCAGTTGTATCCACAGGATTACGAGGAATCATTAAAGATATGATCAAAAACAAATGGTTTGATGTAGCAATTACTACTTGTGGTGCATTGGATCATGATATTGCAAAACACTACTCACATTACAATGAAGGTTCATTTACAATGGATGATAATGAATTGGCAGATCAAAATATTCATAGATTAGGAAATGTGTTAGTCCCAATGGACAATTATGGTCCATTAATTGAAGAAAAAATGCAATCATTCCTAGAAGAAGAATACAAAAATGGAGTAAGGGAAATGACAACTGCAGAAATTTGTAAAATGATTGGAAAACATTTGGGCGAAGATTCATTTCTACATTGGGCAAACAAAAATGATGTTAGTGTAGTGGTTCCAGGAATTATGGATGGTGCAGTTGGAAGCCAAATTTGGATGTTTATACAAAATCACAGAGATTTTAAATTAAATTTAATTGGAGATGCAGATTTACTTTCAGAATATATTTTCAAAGCAGAAAAATCTGGAGCATTTATGATTGGAGGAGGTATTTCTAAACATCACACATTATGGTGGAATCAATACCGGGAAGGACTAGACTATGCTTTCTATATTACAACTGCTCAAGAATTTGATGGAAGTTTAAGTGGAGCATTAGTTAGAGAAGCAATTTCATGGGGAAAGGTGACAAAAATTGCAAGACAATCCACTTTACATGCTGAAGTAACAACAATTTTACCTTTCATTTATGCTGCTCTACTTTCCAAATTAAATAAAACCTCTTGATCTTTTAACAATTTTTTTGTTTTTGTTTTTCAATTATTATTG
>CABXPS010000005.1 GCA_902514095.1 uncultured marine group I thaumarchaeote
ATGATTTACGCAAATGATAAACAGACTTTGTTATCTAAAACTGATCAATCAAAAATTCTTGTTGAAACTGATGGACCTGTTAGATTTTCTAGATGTTTTGAAATGAAATCTCGACAGATTAGCTTCATACCTAGTGTCATATTTTGTGCCTCAAAAATTCTTGAAAAAACATTTGATGAAATGTCCTTTTTATTAGAAGATAATACAAAACGTTTTCTTGGAATATAGGTATAAAATACCCTATTCGTTAATTCATGCGTGGATAGAATAAAACGTATTTCGTTTGAAGTATTAGATGAACATAAATCTAAATTAGAATACAATGGAGATGTAGCTTACAACAATTATCTTCCAAATAATCATAAAAAAGTCATTGTTGCCAAAGATGCAATTCAATCACTAGTAGCTGGAATTGAACAAAGACCAACAGAATCATACAGTTCTCCATCACAATTTCTTCCACGAGGAAGTAAATATGATCAAATTTTCAATGATAATCTAAAAGATGATTATAGAATAATACTATATCCATATCTTGTAAAAGAATTTGCAAAAAAATCATTAAAATATGGAAAACAAGGAGGACATAAAACAAAACGATATGCAACATTATTCTTTGTAGCAGTTTATTTCAGAATATTACATAAAAAAATCCTAGAATCCAAAGCTGATTTTAAATTAGATGTAAGAAAATTGGAACCAATATTTCATAGTTTTAAACTCAATAATAGAATTTTAAAAATCACAGATGTTATTGTGACTAAATTTCTAGAAGATACAGTAGTTGATGATGAAATTGAATTAGCAAATACAAAACATAATTTTTTCTCCCAACATGTTTGGAATGATACAATGCTCCGAGTAATAGATAAGAAAATCAGACATGAAGAAGAAGAAATCATAGCGCTAAAAAAGATTGCAAATAGCTTATTTTAATGAAAAAGGCAGTAGCCTAACCAAGTAAAAATCTTGCAGGAGGTTTACATTGGTTAAACCATCTACCTAATTTTATCAGAAATAAGTATTATTTAACATAATTTTCTCAGTTAGGATTAATCTAGATTGTTTTTTATATCGATAAAAAATAGAAAAAAATACTTTGGCATCAAAAGAAAAATGTTCAATTTGTAATGAAAAAGTTGAACAACGTTACAATCCAATGGAAGAATGGGGAATTAAAGGAATAATGTGTGGAAAATGTTATTCAAAAAAAGTTCACGAACATTATCCAGGAGAACACATCAGAGTAAACAAAGATTTAGATTAATTTTATTCTGTTTTTGAATATTTATTCACAGTAAGACAGTTCCAAGCAAGAGGATCATCTTTTACATCTTTCTCTTCTAAAAATTTAATGTCAGTAATTGTTTTTTTTCTTTTTAAAAAGTTCACTTCAAAACTAGAAAAGATTTTGCATTTACAAGACTTGAATAAACAAACATCACCATCACCTTCATCATGATCTTGAGCTTCATGCCCGCATTTACATACAGCACTTTTTTTAGCATCACTAAGAGATTTTGGTGCATATACACCTAATCTAAGATATGCTTCACCACCATGACCTGCTTTAAATCGTTCATAATGCTCAGACTTTGGCAATATTTTAAAAAAAGCTAAATTAGTATCAGGTTTTTGAGAATCAGATCCCATGATGAACCAATAATCAGTTTCCATTTCTACAAATCGAACTTTAATTGAGGGATCTACCCACCAATGAATAGAATCATGCCAAATAGAACCTGCTTGTTTTCTATCAGTAATTAAGGGAGCAACATTCATTCTAAGATCATAATATCGAAATGCAACACCTTCAAAGTCATCAAACCACGGTATTGGAGATTGAGAAGACATTGTACCAAAATACAGTTGGAGCTTATTTATCTGATCTGAATTTATGGTAATACCCTTATATCTGAGTTTCAAAGTATACATCACATGGTAGCTTATAGAACTAGTATGCAAATAGTTGCAGATCTATTGACTGTTACCCAATTATCAGGTCAAGAAGGTATCAAAACTACATCTCTTCTAACAAAAGCAAATTTATCACATTCTAGATTATCTAAATTTTTAAATAATTTAACAGGAGCCGGTTTGATAAACAAAATTGAATATGACGGAAAAAACACTTTTGTCATTACTTCTAAAGGAAGACAATACTTGGATTCATACGTTAACTTTTCAAGTATTGCAGAATCATTTGGTTTAGAACTTTAAAATCTATTTTTTAGATCTTTTTCGTTTTGCATTAAGTTTTTGTCTTTCCTTTTTATCTTTGTAACCACCATAGAAAAGAATGAAGATAATACCTCCTATAGAACCATAAAATAGTACATAAAGCGGAGGATCACGCATTTCTCCAGTCAGTGGGGAAATCCAAGCAATAGGAATTCCTACAACCATAAAAATCAAAATAATTGTAAGATACTTATCCATACACTATCTATTTTACAAAACCATATATCTTTTTGATTCTAGAGAAGAGGATAGAAAAACATGACAAAAATACTAGAAATGATAGGATTAGTACTTCTATCAATTATGATTTTAGGATTTGTTGGAGCATTTGTACCACATATTGAAGCTGGATTATCATCTCTCTTTTGGGGATGTGCAGGTGGAACTCTAATCATAATAATATATAGAAAAAGAAAAAGAAAACAGGCAGGACTAGAATAAAAATAATTTAATAAAAAATTACGAAATGATCAATTAATTATCAACCGACAGATCTATTAAGGAGCATTTGAAGAAAGTAAAAGGGATCATGACAGAACAAATAAAACAATGGTGGATAGGTTTAGGTAAAGAGTTAGAAATAGACATTGAAGCCCTTGAATAGTAATATAATAATTTTCTAATTAATTTTAAAAATATAAAATAAAAGCCTCGAACGGGATCTGAACCCGCGACCTACTGATTACGAATCAGGTGCTCTACCAGACTGAGCTACCAAGGCACGATTGAATAAATCCATCAGAGTTAATAAAAAGCCTTACTGAATTTGAATAATTGAAAAAAACAATTTCAGGAATTAGAGGCATATTTGGAAAGGATCTTCATCTAAAAGATGTGATTGAATTTTCTAATAATTTTTCATCATTAATTAAATCACAAAAATGTGTAGTTGGAAGAGATACAAGACCTTCTGGAAAAATGATTCAAGAAACAATTAGTGCAGTTCTAATGAAAAATGGAATAGATGTTTTTGATTTAGGAATGGTACCAACTCCAGTAGTATTTAGAGAAGCAAGAAAATATGGTGCAGGCATTGTAATTTCATCCTCACACAATCCAATAGAATGGAATGGAATGAAATTCATTTTAGATGGAAGAGGAATTAATGAAAAGGAACTCCCACAAATAATTAATCATCAAGAAATTTTGAAATCAAAAATAGGTAAAATTAAGAAAATAGAATCAACGTACATAGAAGATGCAAGAAAAATCATAGGTAATATAGAAAATTCTCCTAAAATTGTGATAGATAATGGAGGAGGAGCTGCAAAAGATTTTGCAGCAACTTTATTAAAAAATATTGGATGTGATGTTGAGGTCATAAATAAAGAACTTTTAGGTTGTTCAAGAGGTCCAGATCCTACATCAGATAAATTAATTGAGTTAACTAGCATATCAAAAGATAAAGAAATTGCATTTGCATTTGATCTAGATGGGGATCGCTTAGTAGTTGTAAGAAAAGGGGAAAAACAAACTCCTGATGTAACATTAGGTCTAGGAATTGCAAAATCATTAGAATTGGGATACAAAAAATTTGTCCTAAGTATTGATACAAGCATATCAATTGAAAAATTCATCAAAGAAAAAGGAGGAACAGTTGTAAGATCAAAAGTAGGGGAAGCAAATGTAATAGAAGAAATGCTAAAAAATAATTCTCAGGCGGGGGGAGAAGGAAGCAGTGGAGGATTTATTTTACCAGAATTTAATTATTGCAGAGAAGGTATTCTTACTAGTGGTTTAATATCATCAATGTTAGAAAATTCAAAATTTTCTGAAATTTTAAACTACATGGAAAGTTATTTTCAAATTAGAGAAAAAGTAGAAATTGATTCAAATTATCACGACAAATTAATTGAAAATATAAAAAATAATTTAATAAAAAAATATTCAGAAATAGATACACGTGATGGAATTAAAACAATCATAGATGAAAACACATGGATTTTAATTAGAAAATCAAATACAGAAGATATCATTAGAATTTCTGGAGAATCAAATGATGAAGAAAAGTGTAAAAAGATAATCAATAATACTATAAAAATGGTAAAAGAAAATTATGAGAAAATTAAATGAAAATAAAATAATTGATATTTTTCAAACAAAATTAGGAAATAGAAAATTTGTTTCAGAAGATGTAGAGACATTCACCTTAGGAAAAACAAAGATTATAGCAAAAACAGACACGATGGTACAGAGTACGGATATTCCTCAAAAAATGAAATTATCAGATGCAGCAAGAAAAAGTGTCATTGCTTGTGTGAGTGATTTTGCATGTAAAGGAGTGAAACCCAAGTATGGAATTATTTCAATAAATTTGCCAAAATCAATTTCAAAAATAAAAATAAACAATATTGCAAATGGATTTAAAAAAGCATGCAGAGAATATGGGATTTCAATAATTGGTGGAGATACAAATGAAGGTAAGGAAATTGTGTTTAATGTTTGTATTTTTGGAAATTCAAACAAAATTGTTACTAGAAAAGGATCTAATGAAGGGGATTTGATATTTACTACAGGTCCATTTGGTTATACATCTTTAGGATTAAACATATTATTGAATAATAACAAAAAGAAAAATAATTTAATAAAAAAATCTCTTAAATCAGTAACAAATCCAAAACCAAGACTCAATTATGGTTTAAAAAATAAAAAATATTTTACATCATCAATGGATTCTAGCGATGGATTGTCAACTACTTTAAATGAAATGTCAAAACAAAGTAAAAAAAAATTCATTATCAATAAAATACCATTAAACAAGGATTTAGAAATGTATTTAAAAAAACAAAAGATAGATTTGAATTCAACAGTATTTCATGGAGGTGAAGAATATGAATTTGTATTTACAATACCTTCAAAATATAAAAAAATAATATTGAAAAACTCAAAATTATTGAAAATACCAATTATTGAAATTGGTTACGTAACATTGGGAAAAGGGGTTTATCTAGAGAAGAAAGGAGAAGAAACTATACTGAAAGATTCAGGATGGAAACATTTTAGATAATCATTCACCATAAGAAAAATCTCTTTCAATATTATTTACAATAT
Organism: uncultured marine group I thaumarchaeote; assembly: GCA_902514095.1. Lineage (GTDB taxonomy): Archaea > Thermoproteota > Nitrososphaeria > Nitrososphaerales > Nitrosopumilaceae > Nitrosopumilus. Next base: position 5,293 of record CABXPS010000005.1, read on the forward strand.
TAAAAATAGATTCAACAAACAAAACAGAAAGACATTCTTTCATTCATAGATCATCAAGATACAATAATCATCTCATGTCATCTTCTAAAAATTCATCAGGATTTGAAGCAGGGTAAAGTGTATGGATTTTGTAGTCTTCATCTGACCAAATTAAAACAATTTTAAAAAATCAATGTTTTTTAAACCCTTTAAGATGTGATAAGCATTGTCAGAAATTGAAGCAGTAGTGGAAGAAACTGAAGCAGTAGTGGAAGAAACTGAAGCAGTAGTGGAGACAAAAAAACAACCAGAAACTAAAAAAGAAGACCCAGAAAAATGGGGAATTGCACACATTTTCAGTAGTTATAATAATACAATTATTCACATGACAGATCTTACAGGTGGTGAAACAGTCGCCATCAGTTCTGGGGGAATTCATGTCACTGCAGACAGATATGAATCATCACCATTTGCTGCAATGAAAGCTGCAAATGCAGTAGTTGAAGCTACAAGAACAAAAGGATTCACAGGATTTCATATTAGAGTTCGTGCAGTTGGAGGAGTTGGTTCAAGAGTTCCAGGTCCAGGTGCACAAGCAGCAATCAGAGCATTAGCAAGAGGCGGATTTAAAATTGGAAGAATTGATGATGTAACACCAATTCCTCATGACACCACCAGAAAGAAAGGTGGTAAAAGAGGAAGAAGAGTCTAGGTAACAGAATTTACTTTTACATTACAACCTCGAGCAACAAAATAATCACTCATAAATTTAGTAAATTTTCCTGCTTCATCATTAAATTGATATTTTGTTAGTATATCAGAAAATTTTTCAGATATACTTTTTTGAAAATTAGATTTGAATTCTAATTTGAAAAATGTCCAACCAAATTTTGATGATGGTTCACTAAGACGATAACTTGCATAACAATTCAAAAGACTTTCCATGTGAGAAAGATGTTTTTTTATACAGAGTAAATCATCGAGATAGTTTTTTGTTCCAATTTCTAAAGTAATACTCATTCAGCATCATCATTATCTGGTTTATTACTAAGTTTATCAGTTAAAGAAACAAATTTTCCATCTTGTTGAATATTAATTTTAGTATCCATTCTTACACTCAATCCAATTGAACGAAACAATCCTAATAATTTACCACCGTCAAGAACTTCAGTAATTTCACCAGTTTTAATTAATTCATATAATTTATCAATTATCATTTTAGTTTCATTAGGAAATTGAGATTCAGCATTTGTTAAAACCTCCAATCCTCTAAAGCCCAATTGTTTAATTAATACATCTCTAGGATTAACAATCTTTTCCTCAGTTGGTTTTAGAGTTTCTTCAACAGTTTCTCGAGAAGAAATATTTTTTTGCATTTCAGCTAAACGTTTAGCCTGCAATCGTTGAAGTTCAGAATCATCGTCACTCAACCTTTAATCACTCCTATAGGAACCAATTTAGCAACTTTAGTTGCAATCCCCAAATTATGAGAAACATTTACCACAGAATCAACATCCTTGTAAGCTTCAGGAGTTTCCTCTACAACACCATCTCGAGTAAGTGCTTTGATGAATATTCCTTTATCATTAAGAGATTTTTTTACATTATCTTCTGTAAAATTTCGTCTGGCTTTCGATCTAGACATAGTTCTTCCTGCACCATGAGCAGTAGATCCAAAACTGAGATCCATAGAATTAGATTTTCCTAGTAAAATCCAGCTTGAAGTTCCCATTGAACCAGGAACCAAAACAGGTTGACCTAAATCTCTGTATTTAGAAGGAATTTCAGCACGATTTGAAGGAAATGCTCGCGTTGCACCTTTTCTATGAACTACTAAATTTCTTTCCTCACCATCAACTTTGTGTTTTTCTACTTTAGCAATATTATGTGCAACATCATAAACTAGTTTCATATCTAAATCAGATTCTGTTTGATCAAATACACGTTCAAATGATTTTCTAGTCCAATGAGTAATCATTTGTCTATTACTCCATGCAAAATTTAATGCAGCAAACATTGCTTTTCTATAAGACTCACCCTCCTCAGAATTATTTGGAACACAAGCTAATTCCCTATCAGGTAAATTGATATTGTATTTTTCCATAGCTTGTTCTGCAACTCTAAGATAATCACTACAAACTTGATGACCAAATCCTCTGGAACCACAATGAACTAAAACTGTAATTGTACCTTCTTTAATTCCCATTCTATTTGCTGCTTCCTCATCATGTATTTCTGCAACTTTTTGAATTTCAAGGAAATGATTACCAGAACCAAGACTTCCAAGTTGAGGAGCTCCTCTTTTTCTTGCTTTATCAGAAACTTTGTTTGGATCAGCATTTGCTATTTTACCACTTTCCTCACAAACTTCAGAATCATTTGATGAACCATAACCATGTTCAATTGCCCAATTAACACCGTTTACTAAAACTTCATCAAGTTCTGAATTAGTTAAACGAACTGCACCTTTAGAACCAACACCAGAAGGTATAGAACTAAACAAATCATTAACTAAATCTTTTAATTTTGAACGAACTGTTTGTTCATTTAGATTTGAACGAAGTAATCTTACTCCACAATTAATATCATATCCAACACCACCAGGACTAATCATTCCTTCTTCAGCATCCATAGCAGCAACTCCACCTACAGGAAATCCATATCCTTCATGTCCATCAGGTAAAACAACACTATGACTAACAATTCCAGGAATTGAAGCAACATTTCGAGCCTGCATTATAGTCCTATCAGATAGCATTTTCTGAAGTAATGTCTCATTTGCATAAATTCTAACAGGAACTTTCATTCCAAGATTTGAATCAGCGTCTATTTGATAATGATTTTCTCCAATTTTCTGGGGGGTTGTTGATGACATAAGTATCGGTAGAATTTTCTTTCAATCCAATTTAAATCATCATAAGTATTCTGAGAATAATTTTAAATCAATAAGAATGCAAATTGAATTATGATAGAAAAAGCAATAATCATACAAAAAGCAAATCAATTACTTGCAGAATTAAGAGCAAATCCAGATTGGGCAATTGATGAGAAAAATTTCAAACAAGGTTATTTGAAAGCATTAGAATGGGTGTTGTCAGATACTGGAATTAAACAAAAATAAGTTAAAAATTCTAGTTGAAAAATACTGTGGACGAAATTAATCGCATAATGATCGCAAAAACGGATAAAAAAACAAGTAGATTTATTTTCTAATATACAATTAGAAAAATATTGGCAATTTTACCTATTGATAATGGTCGTTATGGGACCAAAGAAATGATGGAAATTTTCAGTGAACAAAAAAAAGTTGATTATCAATTGGAGATTGAAGGAGCTGCTGCTATTTCCCAAAGTGAAATAGGAATGATTTCAAAAAAAATAGGTAAAGAAATTCACAGAGCTGCTATGTCAGGAAAAATTACTGCTAAAAGAATTAAACAATTAGAAGCAAAAAGTGATCATGACACAGCAGCATTGGTGGAATCACTAAGTGAAAAATGTTCCAAAAGTGCAAGACCTTGGATCCATTATGGACTTACAAGTAATGATTTAGTTGATACAAGTAACTCCATGCAAATGAGAGATGCATTACAAATTATTGAACCTAAAGTAGCAAAAATGGCATCAATTCTTGCAAAAAAATCAGTAAAATATGCAAAAATCCCTGCAGTGGGCAGAACACATGGACAACATGCTAGCATTATTTCATTTGGATTAAAATTTGCAAATTGGGCTGCAGAAATGGCAAAACATGTTGAACGTATTGAAGAAATTAAAAAAAGAATTTTGATTTGTAAAACATTAGGAGTTGTTGGAACGGGTTCTTTAATGGGTGCAAAATCATTGGATGTTCAACAAAGAGCTGCAAAGAGATTAAAATTATTTCCAGCAGAAGTAACAACACAAGTTGTCCCAAGAGAAAGATATGCAGAATATGTATTTGAATTAGCATTAATTGGTGCAACATTAGAAAAAATTGCAATAGAAATTAGAAATTTACAGAGAACAGAAATAGGGGAAGTAGCAGAACAATTCAAAAAAGGACAAATGGGAAGCAGTGCTGTTCCAGTTAAAAGAAATCCAATAAAGAGTGAAAGAGTATCATCGTTATCTAAACTAGTAAGAAGTCAAGTTACAGTTGCATTTGAAAATATTCCATTATGGCATGAACGTGATCTTTCAAATTCAGCCAATGAAAGATTTGTAATTCCTACTGTATCTATCTTAGTTGATGAAATGTTAGAAACCATGACCAAAATTGTTTCAAATTTAATAGTTAATGAAAAACGAATTGTAGCCAATCTATACATTACAAAAGGACAAATCTTTGCAGAATTTGTTTTAGAAGCACTAATCAAAAAAGGCATTCCAAGATTTGTAGCCTATAGGGATGTACAAAGAGTAGCATTTGAAGCAAATGACAAAGGAATACTCTACAAAGATGCAATTAAAAATGACAGAGCATTCTCCTCAAAATTAACAAATAATGAGATCGATGCAATTTTCTCACCAGAGAAACATCTTGGAGCATCACCTAAGATCATCAATAATGTTGAAAAATCAGTTCAGAAAATAGTAAAAAAATTTATCTAGTTTTTAGTAATGATTTATGAATTTTAGAACCATATTGTAATGCCTTTTTCCTTTTAGTACAAGAAATTTCTGGAACACCAATATCATTGGCTAATTTACGAATGATATGTTTACGATACAAATCATCAGAACTATGAATTTTTTCAGAAATAGGAATAGTTTTTGCATATTCAATAAATTTAGTAGAAAGTAATGGTTGCAAAATTTTTACATTAAACTCTGAAGCAATTACATTTACAGCCTTCATCATTTTTAATTCATTATCTAATTTCAAATTCATAACATCATTAATTTTAGTTAAACCACCAGAAAATGCTTCACGATATGCATTATATCCACAAAACAATTCATCAATACCATTACCAGTAATTACAGTATCAAGATTCAAATTTTTTGCGAGTTTAGACACATAATGAAAAGCAATACAATTTTCATTCCAAGATAAATTATCGGTATCAATTACATTACGAATATTTGAAGTAATGTCAGGAAATGTCTCAAAATCAATTTCTAAAATATGGTGAGAATAATTTAGGCATTCATTTACTTCTTTGGAAAATATTATGTCATGAGATTCAGAAAAACCAATAGTAAGTAAAACAACATCAAAACCCATATCTGTACAAATTTTTGAAACTAATGTACTATCAACGCCACCAGAAAAAGCAATACCTATTTTCTTTCTTGGAACTATTTCAGAAATAGAATTTTGGATATTTTCTAATAATGTTTGATTGATTAAATCCATATTACTCATACTTAATCATAGAATTAATTTTAATATATTTCCATTAATCATGTCTAATAAAGGGAAAATAGTCATAAACATCATAATAGTGAAACATTTTACTGAAAAATAAATGGATCCAGCAGATGTTTTTAAAAAAAGGAATTTCTCAAAAGTTAATTTTGATTATGAAGAATTAATTGGAAGAAACTTATCAAATAGTAATTTGAAAGGAGTAGATCTTAAAAATAGAGACATTCACAATGCAGATTTAAGTGGTTCTGATTTAAGTGGTTCTGATTTAAGTGATACAATATTATTTAATGTAAAATTAAGAGGGGCAGATTTAAGAAATGTAAATCTAACAAATGCAAAACTTTGGGATACTGATTTGTATGGGGTTGATCTTACAAATGCAAATATCAGTGGAGCAGATTTGTTTTATGCAGATTTAAGAAATGCAGATTTAAGAAATGTAAATCTAAGTGGTGTGAATTTAAGACATACAAATTTTGATGGTGCCACTTTTACATCAATAGATTTTACAAATGCAAATTATGATTCAGATACACTAGATACTATTTCAAAAGATATTAAATTGATTTTGAAACTGCAAGGTAATCTTTGGTAAAATTATTAATTTATCAATCTTTTAATTTAACAATATCAATAATCCAATATGACAAGATTATTAGAATCAGACATAGAAGAAGAATTAAAAAAATTAACAGGATGGAGTGTAAAAAACGATAAACTACACAAAGAATTTCAATTTGATAATTTCAATCAGGCATTTGGATTTATGACTAGAGCAGCCATGGAAATTGAAAAAATGAATCATCATCCAGAATGGTTTAACGTTTACAATAGAATCACAGTAGATTTAACAACGCATGATGCAGATGGCATTACAAATAATGATGTCAACCTTGCCAAAATTTTAAATTCCTTAATTTAAACATAAAAAAGAATATTCAGGCACATTATTACAGAATTTATATTATATCGATAGTCAAAAAACGTCACATGGCCACAAGTCCTACAATTTTAGATTCAGATTTTAAATACATAGATAAAAAAGGTAATTTACTTAAAACAAGAACAGAATTAACAGTAGCACAAATGCTTGCATTTTTAGAAAATGAATATGAATACAATTATGAAATGACACTAAAAGATGGAAATAAAGTAAAAATTGATTTTAAAACTGCTAAAGGGTTTATCGAAGTAATTGATAATGATGAGGACATTCAGAAATATAAACAAATCAAAGAAGATTTTCCTGAAGAAAAAATAATGGCAATTGGACATGCAAAATATGTTGCACAAATTAAAGAATTACAAGACATAGTATTTTATGATAAAACACCACAAACAGGTTCCATATTTTTAGAGGACGCATCATTCTCATTTGACTATGCACATATACTTCCATTAGTTGAAAAATGTTCAATTTTACATGGACATACTTCATCAGTAATGGTAGAACTTGTAGGACAAATGAAAAATAATTTATTAGTTGATTTTGGAATAGCAAAAAAAATTATTAAAGAAGTTGTAAATGAGTTTGATCATAAATTTTTCATTAATAAAAAATATCTAAAAAAAGAAGATGAATCACATTATCAAATTAGTTTTGATGGACCAAAAGGAATGTTTGATTTACAAGTTCCAAAACATACAACATATCTCCTAGAAGGAGAAGCTACAGTTGAAAATCTTTCAAATGAAATTATAAAATTATTAGCTCCAAAAATGCCTACAAATGTAGAAGCAGTGGGAGTTTACATTTATGAAGGATATAACAAAGGTTCTCATATAATTTCCAATATTGAAAGATAAAAAATGGAACCTAAAATATCAGAAAAAGCATGGAATCCAGAATTAGAAAAAAATATTCTGAAGCAATGGGAAGAAGACAAAATTTATGATTTTACACCTAAAGAAAATAACTTTACAATAGATACACCTCCACCATATCCATCAGGTAGACCATGGCACATTGGTGCAGCTGCACATTATTCACAAATAGACATGATAGCACGAACAGCAAGAATGGCTGGAAAAAATGTGTATTTTCCAATAGGAATTGACAGAAATGGATTACCAGTGGAACTCTATACTGAAAAAAAACATAAAATTAGAATGAGAGAAACAGAACGAGAAGAATTTCTAAATTTATGCAGAGATGCATTAGACGATTTAGAAGCAGAAATGATTCTAATTATGAAAAATTTAGGAATCAGTGGTGATTTTGTAAACTACTATAGAACAGATTCAGAAGAATATAGAACATTAACACAATCAACATTCATTAAATTATGGAAAAAAGGTGAAGTATATCTTGCAAATAGACCTAACAATTATGATTGGGTTTCAGGAACTACCATTGCAGATGCTGAAATAATTTATGATGATTTACAAACAAAACTTGTTTACATGAAATTCAAAATAAAAGATACAGATCAAGAAATAATCATTGCCAGTACAAGACCAGAATTACTTTGTGCATGTAAAACAATTATCGTCAATCCTGAAGATGAAAGATATTCAAAATATATTGGCAAAAAAATAATTGTCCCAATTACCAATGCAGAAGTAGAACTAACAACTCATCATTCAGCTAAACAAGAATTTGGTTCCGGAGCAGTAATGGTTTGTAGTTATGGTGATCAAAACGATGTTGCATTATTTAGAGAATTACAATTAGAAGAAATAGTTGCAATTGGATTAGATGGAAGAATGACAGAAATTGCAGGTGAATATGCAGGATTAAAACCAAAACAAGCAAGAACAAAAATCATAGAAGATCTAGAAACTGGAGGATTTGTTGAAAAAATGGAAGATATTGTTCATAGAACACCAATTTCAGAAAGAAGTAAAATTCCAATTGAAATAATTCCTATGGAAGAATATTATCTTAAACAAAAAGAAAAAGTTGAAAAAATAAAAGAAGTGGGGAAAGAAATTACATTTCATCCTACAATGCATAAGCAGATTTTAATGAATTGGTTAGAATCTATCAATATTGATTGGCCAATTTCAAGAAGAAGATTTTATGGTACTGAAATTCCAATTTGGTATTGCAAAAATTGTTCAGAACCACATGTTCCAGAACCTGGAAAATATTACAGACCATGGAATGAAAAATGTCCAATAACAAATTGTCCAAAATGTAAAGCTACAGAATTTATTGGCGAAGAAAGAACATTTGATACATGGATGGATTCTAGTGTATCACCATTATTCATAAGTAAATTTAACAGAGATAATGAATTTTTCAAAAAAGTATATCCGGTATCAATCAGACCACAAGCAAAAGATATTGTGAGAACATGGTTGTATTACACACTATTGAGATGTGAGGAATTAACAGGAGAAAAACCATGGTCTGAAGCTTGGGTAATGGGATATGGTTTGGATGAAAAAGGGATGAAAATGAGTAAAAGTAAAGGAAATGCAATAGATCCATTACCAGTAATTGAAAAATTAGGTGCAGATACTTTTAGATTTTGGAGTGCAAGTGAAATTAATCATGGATATGACTTTAGATGTAATGAACAAAAAATTGAGTCAACTAAGAAATTTTTAAGTAAATTATGGAATGTGTCCAGATTTTTATCAAGTTTTCCAGTAATTGATTCAGGAACTCCTAATCCTTCAGATAAATGGATTTTATCTGAATTAGATAAATTAGTAAAAGAATGTAAAAAAGGTTATGAGGAATATAATTTCTTCATCCCAGCAATTGCAATTAGAGAATTTACATGGAATATATTTGCAGCACATTACATTGAAATGGTTAAAGCAAGAGCATATGGTATTGATTTTTCAGATGAAGAAAGAGATGGTGCAATATTTACACTCCATAAAACTTTGGAAACAATTTTAAAATTATTAGCTCCAATTACACCGTTCATCACAGAACATCTTTGGAAAATATTGTATTCAAATGAAAGTATACATAAACAAAAACAAGTTAATGTTGAAAATATAGAAGAACAAACAGATGTTACTAAAGAAATATCAGAATTTAATTCCAAAGTCTGGAATGAAAAAAAATCTCAAAATCTGTCATTAAAAGATTCAATTAAAATTGAAATTCCAGAAATACTAAAACCATTTGAAAAAGATTTAAAATCTATGCATAATTTGTTAGATTAGAATTAAAAGAAATTTCTTTTGTTTTTATCAGTTTTTTAAAGTATTTGTAAGATTTACAAAATATTTGTGAAGTGAAATATCACTAGTTAATTCAGGATGAAAAGCAACTCCAATGATGTTATTTTTTTTAACAGCAATAATTTTTTCATTAAACTTTGATAAAATTTCTACATCAGAACCAACATCAGAAATAGATGGAGCCCTAATGAAAACTCCATTAAATGAAGGAATACCAATAGAATTTAAAGAAATATCAGATTCAAAAGATTCCCGTTGACGTCCAAAAGAATTTCTCTCTAGTTTAATATCTAAAATATCTAAAAGTGGTTGATTAATTTTTCCCACTACTTTATCTTGTACTGTTTTAGACAACATTATCATTCCTGCACAAATTCCCAATACAGGCATTCCTTGTTCAATTTTATCTTTTAAGACAGTTAATGAACCATTAACCATAGAGAGTTGACCAATAGTAGTACTTTCACCACCTGGAATTACGAGACCATCCACTTTAGAAATTTCATCAGGAGTTCTAACACCAACAACAGTTCCATCAATATCTAATGCATCAATTGCAGCTTTGACAGAAAAAATATTCTCAAGAACATCACCTTGTATTGATAAAACACCAAAATTAAGACTCATGCTGAACCTCCACGATCTTGCATACGTAATTCTAATGTTTTAACATCTAAACCATGGATAGATTGTCTTTCGTCAATCATTTTTTGTGCTTCTTTAACTTTATCAGATTCATTCCAAAAAGTGGTGGCTAAAACAATTGCATTTGCTCGTTCTTGTGCATCATCTGCACTAAAAATACCAGAACCAACAAAAATACCATCACATCCAAGTGACATCAAATATGCTGCATCAGCTGGAGTTGCAATTCCACCTGCTGCAAAATTTACAACAGGTAATCTTCCAAGTTTTGCAGTTTGTTCTACAATATCATATGATACTTTGAATTCTCTAGCTATACGTACTAAATCTTGATTGTCACCAGAATCATAAATTGATTTAATTGTTCTTAATTCATCATTAACTTTTTTGATATGTGTAATTGCTTCTGCAACATTTCCAGTTCCAGGTTCACCTTTTGTTCTTATCATAGATGCACCTTCTTCAACTCTCCGCAAAGCTTCAGCCAAAGACCGAGCACCATTAACGACGGGTGTTGTAAGATCCCATTTCCAAATATGACGTAACTCATCTGCAGGGGTTAAAACTTCAGATTCATCAATCATATCAACATCAGTTTCTTGTAATACCAATGCTTCATGAACATGTCCAATTCTACATTTAGCCATAACAGGAATAGTAACAGAGTCCATAATTTCTTCAATAATTTTTATGCTTGCAGTTCGTGCAACTCCACCAGCTTTTCTAACTTCAGATGGAAGTTTATCCAAAACCATTACAGAAACGGCACCAGCTTCTTGAGCAATTAATGCTTGTTCAACATTTGTAACATCCATAACAACACCATTTTTTTGCATGTGAGCAAATCCACGTTTTAAAGTGCTGGATCCACGTAAAGTATCAATAGAATCTAATTTTTCAGAAATTATTCCTTTAGCATTAATTCTTTCACCTGATAGCGGTAACATATTCTAATTTTTTCTCAAGCCTATTTGTACCTATTCACTAACTTCAGACATTATTTTATCCAATTCAGATTCAACCATGCGAATTATTGGAGGAATAAAATCAGATGTTGCGTTTAATTCTGGCCAATGAATTTGATTAACATGTCCATTAAGAGTAATTTTAACTGAAGATTTTTGGTAATCGGTTATATTTTCAAAAACTGAAAAAGAATTAGAATCAATTGCGATGAAACCTGTTTCTTTGATTAGAGCTTTAATTTTATCTAATTTTTTTTGATCTATTTTTGATTCGATATTAGGTTGAGGGTATCCTTTTTCAGTTATAGTATATTTAATATCACCATCATTTTTTATTAGAAGAATTTCAGTTTTTTGTGCACCGATTCGTTCAGTGATTCCATTAGATATTTTTTTTAATTGATGTTTTGTGTATTCAATTTCAATTTTATCATTAGAGTTTGCAGCTGACATAGGAATTTCATTTTTTGTTATTAATGGAACTGCAATCAATAATGCAACAACTACTGGAATTGCTCCTAACAGAAAGTAAACGGGTTTGGCCATAATTGCTTAACAATACATAATGAAGGATTATTGCAAATAAATCTTAGTTAAAAGTAAGTTAAAATTCAAGCAAATTGTTTCGATTCATGTGGGTTCGTAGCCTAGCCTGGTAGGGCGATGGTCTCCAAAACCATCGATCGTCGGTTCAAATCCGATCGGGCCCATTTTTTATTTTTTATTTCTTAGAACATTTAATGCAGAACCATGTTTGAACCACTGAATTTGTAATTTATTATAAGAATGATTTAATAGAATTTCTTCTTTATTTCCATCATTATGAGTGACGATACAAGTTACTTGTTTGTTAGGTTCTAAATTTTCCAAATCAATTAAACTAATTTTATCATCCTCAAGAATTTTTTCATAATCATTTGGTTCACTAAAAGTTAATGCTAACACACCTTGTTTTTTCAAATTTGTTTCATGAATTCTTGCCAAACTTTTTGTAATAACTGCAACACACCCCAAATAACGTGGAGTCATAGCAGCATGCTCTCTACTACTTCCTTCTCCATAATTATTATCTCCAATAATTATCCAATTGAGTTCTTGTTGTTTATATTGTCTAGCAATTTTAGAAAAAGGTTCAATTGCATTATTTAGAATATTTTTGCCATGTCCAACTTCATCATTATATGCATTGACAGCACCTAACAACATATTATCACTAAGATTATCCAAATGACCTCGAAGAGATAACCATGCACCTGCAGGAGAAATATGATCAGTAGTACATTTTCCCTTTGCTTTGACCATTATTGGAAGCTCAACAAAATCAGTTCCACTCCATTTATCAAATGGTTCTAAACGTTGAAGACGTTTACTATTAGGGTCAATAATTACTTCAATATTATTTGAATCTGAAGGAGGTGTAACAAAAATACCATCAGGTATCATGAATCCTTCTTTAGGAACTTCAGGTGCAATTGAAGGTGGTTTCAATTTGAATTTACTTCCATCTGCAGCAATAAGATCATCTTTAAGTGGATTAAAGGATAATTTTCCACCCAATGCTAATGCAATAATCATTTCAGGACTACCAATAAAATTTAAAGTAGTTCTGTGACCATCGTTACGTCCTGGAAAATTTCTGTTAAATGTTGTTACAATAGAATTTTTTTCATTTTTTTCTAATTCAGGTCTATTCCATTGTCCAATACAGGGACCACATGCATTTGCCAAAACAGTTGCTCCAATTTCTTTTAGAGAATCCATTTGACCATCTCTTTCAATTGTACCTCTAATTTGTTCAGATCCAGGAGTTACAAGTAACGGAATTTTTGATTTAATTCCTTTAGATTTAGCTTGTTCAGCTAAACTTGCTGCTCTAGACATATCTTCATACGAAGAATTAGTACAACTTCCAATTAATGCAACAGAAATTGGATCAACATAATCATTAGATTCTACATCATCAGCAAGTTCAGAAATAGTTCTTGCTAAATCAGGAGTATGGGGTCCAACAATATGAGGTTCTAAAGTGGATAAATTAATTTCAATTATTTTATCAAAGAATTTTTCAGGATTAGATTCAACTTCAGAATCTGCAACCAATGATTCTTTATTTTGATTTGCAAGTTCCGCAATTTCTTTTCTATTTGTATAGTTTAGATAAGTTTCCATTCGTTCATCATAAGGAAATATAGAGCAAGTTGCTCCAATTTCTGCACCCATATTTGCAATAGTAGCTTTTCCAGTACAGCTAATAGATTTTGTACCAGGGCCAAAATATTCAACAATTGCATTAGTTCCACCAGAAACAGTTAGTTCATCAGCAACTTTTAAAATAATATCTTTTGGTGCAGTCCAACCATCAAGTTTACCAGTTAATTTTACACCAACTCTTTTTGGATAAAGTAATTCCCAAGGCAAGCCAGCCATGGTTTCTGCAGCATCTAAACCTCCAACACCAATTGCTATCATTCCAAGACCACCAGCATTAGGAGTATGTGAATCAGTTCCAATCATCAATCCACCAGGAAACGCATAATTTTCTAAAACTACTTGATGAATAATTCCTGCGCCTGGTTTCCAAAATCCACAACCATATTTTGCACATGCAGATTGTAGAAATTTAAAAACTTCACTATTTTCATCCAATGAAACTTTCATGTCAATATCTCCTTGAACTTCAGCACGGATTAAATGATCACAATGAACTGTAGTTGGTAAGGATGTACGGTTTAATTCAGCTTGCATGAATTGAAGCATAACCATTTGTCCAGTAACATCTTGTAAAGCAACTCTATCAGGTTTAAGAAAAACATAATCTTTTCCACCTGAAAAATTTTGTTCATTTATTTCATTAAAATGTCCAGATAGAATTTTTTCAGTAAGTGTAAGAGGTCTGCCCACAACATTCCTAAATTTTACAATATTTTCTTTTAATTTCAAATAAACATCAGAAACGAGTTCAGGAGTTGTATTGATTTCCATAATATACAGAAAATTCTTCCCGAATTTAATATTTACAATTTAAAAATTTGAAAAAATATCAAAATAGGCATATTAATGCTCAACAATTATAAGACAAACCCAGCTTAATAATGCGTTGTCAATAAGTTCAAAATTATCTAAAGAGGAAATACAGTAATGGTCAATAAAGGATTTCCAAAATTTGGAATGTCACAAGCAGGTTCATTTGTAGCAGCTCTTAAAAATTATAATTTACCAGATTTTATTTTAGTTTTAATTGCTAAAGAGTGTAAATCAGAATTACTAGAAAGAGGCAGAATTGATGATAGATTACAAAGTATGAATGATGATGCTTTGCATTTATTACATAAAGTCTTTGTAGGATGTGAAGAAGATGATGCAGGAAAATTTGCACAGTATAGATTTTTTGCATATGTTTCAAGCATGTACCATAAATGCGAAGTTTTAGTAAATGAAACCATACCAGGTGCAACAGGTAAAAATCATAAAATTCTAGTTGCAGTAAAAAATAATGGAATGTATATTGCAGTAGCACATAACAAGGCAACTGGAAACCCAGTTAATAAAAAAGAAACAAATAGATTTTATGAAATGGTAGATGATATTAAAAAAGGAGATCATGGAACCATGTTAACAGATGCTGTGTATGGTTCATCAGTAGGATTTAGAACAGATGCATTACTAGATCTCACAGAGTTAAGTAAAGCAAGAGAGCAAGATCCTGAGAATAAATTAGATTTTAAAACTGCAAATTTTGAAAATAATATTTATTCAGTTACAAAATGTTAAAATTTTAAAAAAATTTAATTTTTAAATTTACTAATATCCATAGTTAAAAACATGGGTTTTTCTTCAGTATTTTGAAAATCTTCACCATATTGTTGAAATTCTAATTGATCATAGAAATGTTTTGTCCAAACATCATGAACTTCATGAATGTATTTTTTATTACCTTTAAGTCTCAACATTTCATGAAGAATTTCATGAGAAACCGTTGTACAGTTTTTTTCTGCTAAAAATAAAACATCATCAGATTCTTTTGGAGATTGCCAAAATATCATACCAAAATTTTCTGCATGGTATCCTTCACAAGTACAATCAGTCCATAGAGGTTTAAAGTGGGTTAAATAGAAATGATAAGTATTTTTTCCACGTTGTTCATGATCACGTACAAGTGTATGTGTATCAAGTTTTTGAAAAATACTACGAGGTTTTGTAATTAATTCATCACATTGAATTTCATAATCTATTCCAAAATTTTTATTAATCCATATTTTATAAAATTGTGCCATTTTTTTAATATATTCAAACTCAAACTTTCGTTTTTCTTGATCCTCCTCTTTAATTACAAAAATAAAATGTAAAATCATAATTAAAAAAAATGGTGTTTATGTTTGACCTTCAATACCCATAAGGGTTAAAGTAGAACGAATCTTTTCAATTTTTCTGATTTTCCAGGTAATTGTTTCTCGTAGTTTTTCAACGGTATCAGATTCAATCTTGGCCAAAATATCGTATGCACCAAAAGTTCCATGAACTTCTTTTACACCTTCTAAACCCTTTAGTTGCCCAATAATAGCTTCTTCAGAACCTAGTTCACAGTTTATTAAAACATAAGCTGTTGCCATACAATAATAAGATAATTCTACTATATCAATAAACCGATTAGACTAGTCTTGTGAAATTTTTAGGATCTCATCCCAAATAGCTTTAGGTACAGGCATTACAGATAATCTTGAAATTCTAACAAGTTCCCAATCTTTAAATTTTTTATTATTTTTTATTTCTGCTAATGTCACAGGTCGTTTCAAAGTTTTTTTATATTTTACATCAACAACAATAAAACGTTCAACATCTTCTTTTGGATTAGAATATGGTTTTGAAGTAACTTGCATTATTCCTACTACTTGTCTTTCATCACCAGTATGATAAAACAAAATCAAATCACCGGATTTCATTTCTCTCATATGTTTTAGTGCTAAATTATTATGAACACCATCCCAAATAGTCGTCTTATCTTTTTTTAGTTGTTCAAAATTATATCCTCTAGGTCCACTAGGTTCTTGTTTTGCTAACCAATAGTTTACCATTACAATATTTTGTTTAGGACTAACGTTTAATGGTTTTTTAATTAATTTGATGTTCCCCGGTTCTGACTCGCAAAATTTCATTGGACATAGCCATACACCTCATTACGTTCTGAAACCGGGGTTGCCCATAATGTAGCACACCTGGGTGAATTAGAAATCATTGGTATCAATTACGATCAGCGTCATCCTATTCCGTGTGTGTGCCTGCTCTTGGGCGTTTAATTGTATTAGATATCCTACTAAAAAGTATTGAAAATATGAAATAATTTTAAATTAAATTAACGTGTTAATTAATTTCTAAATGAATTTAAGAATGGAATCAGATAGTGAAATTTCAAATCCAACTACAGGTACACGAATTTTATAATTATCAATAATTTTAGAATTAATTTCTCCAATAATTCCAATAGTATTTCCATTAAAAATAATATTTGCACAATGACCATCCTCAAAACTGGAATTAACTGCAGTTTTTGTTTGAATTTCAATTCCAAATCCAATTTTTAGTACAGTTTGTAATACAGATTTAATTTCAGTAAAATTTGCATCCTTATGAGCAATGATAGCAGACAGATTAGTTTTTTCAGAAACGGGATTATCCAAATTAAAAATACCTCCAGTTTCGAACATTTTTTGAGGGTAAGATTCATGTATATTTCTTGAAAGGTTTTCAATCAATCCAGGAAGTATAGAATCACGTAAAATAGTATGTTCCTGACTTTTTGAGTCTAGTACAGAAATAATATTTTTAGAATCCCTATTAGTCATATCATACAATACACGTTTACTACTCAAACTAGAATTCAATGCTTCAAGAAATCCTAGTCCAATCATTGTTTGATTTAGAGATTTTAATTGAAAAGATATTGGATTAATTTGACCAAGAGTTTGAGATGGAGATATTGTAGGCTCAAAATTTTGAATTCCATAACCTAAAGCAACTTCTTCAACTAAATCCATTGGACCAAAAATATCAAATCTATATGCAGGAATTGTACAAATAATATTTTTTCCTTTAGATAATGCATTTAGTCTAGATTTTTTTAATGAAGAAATAATTTTTGAAGTATTGAGATTTAAACCAAGAGTTTGATTAATCAAAGAAGAATCAACAATCATTTTCTTTTCTTGGAGTTTAGGTGAAGAATTTTTTGCTCCAGAAATTTGAATATGTTCTAAAGTGAATCCAGCACTTTGTAAAATAGTTGCAACAACTGAAAGCATATCTTCAGCATCATCTTTATTGATTCCAGTTACTTCAACAAAGAGATTTTTAGTTTTAGTAGTAACAGTAGTTATTGCAGCATTAATGATTGGGGGAAAAGAAACTGTTTTTTCATTTGTATCAATAATTATTGGTACTTGAGAAGATTGTCCAAGAAGAGGACCATAATCTTTACCTGTTTCAGTATCGGCGATAATTTCAGAGATTGAAAGTACTTTTTCAGAATTTAATGGAATAAATTTATGATTTCTAGATACGGTGGTATAGATCAAAGGAAAAGAAATTTTGTCTAAATCATGTATTCCAATAGAAGATTTTTTTCTTTTTCTTCCAATTCCAAAATGAAGATCCTCTTGCATAGTCATTAACTGTTTAATGGTTTTATCATCAATTTTGCCATTTTTAGCAATAATTCCAGTCACAAATGGACGAATTTTGGAAACAGTTGGTTTGACAGATATACGATAATTTTTAGATTTTTTGATAGCTAGTTTTACTGAACCTGTTTTAATTCCAAGCAATCCTTGCAAACCAAGTGCAACTCCATAATCAGTTGAATAATCTGGACGGTTTGGACTATATTCAATTCTAACTAAATCCTTATCTTCAGATTCAATATCTAATCCTAGAAAGGGTAATGAATCAGAAATTTGTTTTTTAGAAACCTTACCAATTAGTTTTTGGAGACGAGAATAAGATAATTCAATTACTGGCATTTCGTGTTACTCCTTAACCATCCTAAATTATTATTGTAAAACTCTCTCACATCATCTAAATCATATTTTAACATAGCAATTCTCTCAATACCTCCACCCCATGCTAAAACAGGTTTAGTAATTCCAAGAGGCTTGGTAACTTCAGGTCTAAAAATCCCCATTCCAAATAATTCAATCCATTTTCCTAATTTTTCATTATACACCATAGTTTGAAGGGAAGGTTCAGTATATGGGAAAAAAGTTGGCCAAAATTTAATTTTAGTAATTCCAATTCGTTTATAGAATTCTCTTTGAATTCCCATTAAATTTCTTAAATTAGCATCCTTACCAACAACAATACCTTCGATTTGATTAAATTCAACAAGATGTTTGTAGCTAACTTTTTCATTTCTAAATACTCGACCTAAAGAAAAAATTCGTGCTTCATCAGGTTTGTTTTCAGCTAAATGTTTAATCGTTACACAAGTAGTATGAGTTCTTAAAACCATTTTACGGGCTTCGTTAATATCCCATTGATATCGCCAATTTTTCTTATGAGAATCAGAGACTTTTCTAATTTGTTCTACAGTTCCAATTTTTTTAGCAGAAATACCATCTAAGAAAAAAGTATCTTGTAATTCTCTTGCAGGATGATCTTGAGGAGTGAATAAAGCATCAAAATTCCAAAAACTGGACTGAGTCATATTTCCAAGTATTTCTGAAAATCCTAGTGTAACAAAAATTTCACGTATTTCATCAATTGTATCTTTTAATGGATGTGTTCTTGCAACAAAAATTTCAGGAACTTCAGCTTCAACATCTATTGCACCAGAAGTATTTGAAATATCTATAGATTTAGCAGAAGCAGTTAAGCTAATTTTTTTAGATTTAATAATATCTTCAACAATAAAATCTGGGCGTTTCAAAAGTTCAGTTAAATCAATTTTGTCAATTTGTTCTTTTGATAATTTATTTTTTCCAATTTGTTGAATAGTTTTTTCACCAGGTAATATAGAAGGAGTTATTTTAAGAATAATTTCATCAGATGAAGTTTCAATCCAGTTGTTTTTTCTACATAAGCCCATTGCAGGTCCAAAAATAAATCCCAATTCTTTTTGTAAATCAGATAATTTTCTAGGTCCACTTTTAACTAAATTTAATAATCTTCGTTCAGGTAATCCTTTTTCAAAAGAATCTAGACCATTTTTACCCAGACTTATAATACTACTTTTTGATTCATCAACTATCGCCAAATTTTTTAATTTTAGCCATTCAATTCCACGTCTAATTTGATCTGGTAAAAGTTGAGTAGATTTTTCGAGTGTTTCAGGGGTTTGAATTGGAGTTTCCTTTAAGGAAGTGATGATTTTTTTTTCAATATCGTGAAAAACTTGAGACAATAGTACAAAGATCGAAAAAGACTTTTTAAACCTTAACCTAAGTCATGTTGAATGTCAGCTGATGAATTCATTGTAACGCCTTGGCATGTTGAAGGTGATATTGACTATGACAAATTAATTAAAAAATTCGGTACTGAAAAAATATCATCAGAATTACTGGATAAAATCAAGAATATGACAAATGAGGATCATTTCATGCTCAGAAGAGGGATATTTTTTTCACATAGAGAAATGAATAGAATTTTAGAAGATTATGAAAAAGGCAATGAATTTTTTCTTTATACTGGAAGAGGACCTTCAGGTCACACCCACATAGGACATTTGGTACCATGGGTATTTGCAAAATGGTTACAAGATAAATTTGATGTAAATTTATACTTTCAATTAACAGATGATGAGAAATTCTATTCAAAAACAAATTTGACTTTAGAAGAAACTACCAAATATGCATATGAAAATGCCCTAGATTTTATAGCATTAGGTTTCAATCCAGAAAAAACAAAAATTATTATCAATACAAAAAATATTCAAACATTGTATCCAATTGCAGCTCAAGTTGCAAAAAAAATTAATTTTTCAAATACAAAAGCAACATTTGGATTTACTAATGAAACAAACATTGGAATGATTTTCTATACATCGTTACAATCAGCTCCATGTTTTATAGAAGATAAACCAGTTTTGATACCTTTAGGAGTAGATCAAGATCCACATTTTAGATTAACAAGAGATATTGCACAAAAAATTGGAAAACAAAAACCAGCATTAATTCATAACATTATGATTCCTGCATTAACAGGACCTGGAGGAAAAATGTCAGCATCAGAAGAGAAAGGAACAATTTACACAACAGATACACCCGATGTTGTAAAAAAGAAAATTAACAAATATGCATTTTCAGGAGGACAACCAGATATTGAACAACATAGAAAATTAGGAGGGAATCCAGATATTGATGTATCATATCAATATCTGAGAATATTTTTTGAGCCTGATGATAACAAATTAAAGAAAATTTATGAAGATTATAAATCAGGAAAATTACTTTCAGGAGAACTAAAGGCAATTTTAATTGAGAAAATTAATGAATTTCTTAAAACACATCAAGAAAAACGAGAAAAAGCAAAACAGCAAATAGAACAATTTCTTTTAGAAAATAAATGAAAACCAGCATTACATGTGATGATGAATATGAAGCTCAAAAATTAATGAGTCTTATTTTCATAAAAGAGGATAAAGAGACATACATTACTGGAATTTTAAACATTATAAAAAATGAAATGATTATTTCGTTGAAGGATAAATCAGCCCATAGTGTTTTACTTAAAGATGAAGAGAATGTTGAGAAATTTGCAGATTTTATACAATCAGTAATAGATAAAGAACATAATTTAGTGTCAACAAAAATGATTAAATCAATTATTGAAATTATCAAAAAATAATAAAATAAGTTAGAAATTATCTAGGAAAATATTTACTTTTTTTAGATTTAGATCTTGGACGATCTTCTTGTGGTTTGGCAGGTACAACAGCATCATTACAATTTGAACAAAATACTTTGAGTTCCTTCTTAGCAGTATCAGGTGCAGAAATATATTTTCCCCATGAAGAAGCTGCACTACCACGTCGAGTATCACCAGATATTTGATTACCATTTATATCACAAATACCTAAAGCTCGTTCATCATTAGAACCACAGCTAGAACAGGTTTTTCCACCTAAAATTTCATATAATTTTTTCTGTAATGATTCATTGAATTTAGCAGAACCGTTGGAATAGAAACTTTCTTGTTTTCTCAAAAGTTTATCACTTTTACCTCTACTTGGTCTAGAATTATCTCGAGAATTTCTTGAACCTCTATCGTCTCTGGAATATCTTGAACCTCTATCGTCTCGTGATGGTCTATCATTACCAGAATCATCTGGTTTGTATTGTCTAAAACAATCACTACAATAAACTGGTTTATTGCTTCTTGGAACAAATGGAACTGTACACTGATCACCACAATCAGCACAAGTTACAGTTGTATCTTCGCGGTCATTGTCTCTGGAATATCTTGAACCTCTATCGTCTCTGGAATATCTTGAACCTCTATCATTATTTGAATTTCTAAAAGAACGTGATGGTCTATCATTAAGAGATGAATTACGATTAGAATATTTTTTATCAGAATGTTTTGATCTGTATAAGTCCATTTTATAATAAATACGAGAGTTGTTGGATATAGATGCTTAGATCTCTAATTTGTGCCTAAAATATAAAAAAATTATCAAACTAGAGATTTATCCATTTCTGTAGACATCAATTCTTGAACTTTAAGAAAATATAGTTTTGTAGAATATGGCATATCATCTAAATTATTATCAACTGCAATCATGAAATATCTAACTGCTCTCTTTGAAATATCTAAATTAAATTTCATTGGAAGAATAGGATCCTGATTAACCTTGATTTTGTCTTGAAGCCATGGAGGTGCCATTTCAATTGTTTCTTTGATAATTTTATCATACCAAAATGAAAGATTTTGAGGTTGGAGACCTTGTTTTAAATTTGATACATCGGTATCAATTTTTTTCATCATATGATTGATTATGGTCATAAATTTTCATACAATAATTTTGTTTTATTCAGATTACTCAAAATACTGTAAGCTACTTGTCAATTGGTAGCAAGTTTCCATCAGAATCAATTTCAGAATTTTTTATTCTAGTTGTAGAAATTCTTTTCCCATCTTTTGCTAAAGTCATTGGAACTACAATTATTTCAACAGGAGAAATATTACGTTCAGTTCTTAACTTATTCAAAATATTTCCTTGATTTTTGGTTTCATCACTTACAATAAGTGCCTGAACATCTTTTTCTAAAACTGCAGGTCCAAAATCATTATTTAATTGGTTAATTTCAAAATCAGTATTAGGGAATTTGTGAAAAATTACAGATATCAAATTCTTAAGACGTTCATCATATTTGTGAATTGGTGTCTTACCTTTTTTTTGTACAAATTCATCACTAGTTAATCCAATAATGACTTTTTCAGAAATATCAAATGCAGTAGAAAGTAAAGTGATATGTCCATGATGAATTATATCAAAAGTTCCACCCATGGCAATTAAAGAAAATTTTGACATGTATTGATATGAAATTCTTTGAAAATAAATCTACTAGTTTACCAAAATTTGTGCTGATTATCCTTAGGCTCCAAGAGAGATATTATTTTCATTTCAAACAAATGTTTCAATGAAAAATTGACCTTTTTGTTCAGGAGTCCAATCTATAGATTAAGAGTTTTGTAATTTTAGTATCTTGGAACGATGCTAAGTCTTGATTTTGCAGAAATTGCAATTATTGAGATAATTGCGACTGCTAGAATCATGGCTGCAATTGTGCCAAACTCTGGAATTACAAAGGTACCGATAATTTCAATTTGTTCAGTTTCTGCACCAAATGGAACGATAACTGTGTTACCGTTAATTTCTGCATCATTTGATTCCTCGCCATCAACTAATACCATAAAGATACCTTTTTGTGTTGATGTTGAAGGACTGATTGTCAATGTACCATCATCATCGGCATGGATGTTGATGATAACTGAATTATCATCTAGGTTTACTGTTGCACTTTCGACATGTCCACCTGAAATATCATAAGAAGTACAATTACCTCCGATGCTTACTTCACTTGAACCACAAGTAATAGCTAAATTTGTGCGTAATTGAGGTGCAGGAATTTCTACATCTATGAAATCAGTGTAGAATTTATCAGATTCTGAGAATAAAATAAATCCTATAGAAGAAGAAGAAATTTCTTCATTTAATTTTACGGGGACTAATTCATTCATATTCATATTACCAATATCAATTGTAGAAATTTGAATGACTCTATCAAAAACATCATAAAAAGCAAGATGTACAGATGTTTCAGAAGTTTGAGAATTTCCATTTCTTAAAATTCCTGAAAAAGAGAAAGTATAGGAAGAATCATTTGGATTAGTAATAGGTTCTATCGATACATCATTAATAGAAATTTTCAATGAATTTTCCATATATGGTGAAGTTTCAAATGTTGAAATTTTTGTAGATGCATCAAAAATATCAATAGGACTATCTGAACGTATAATGAATGGAGAGCTACTAAATGGAGGAATTACATTTAGGATGGTACTTCCTTCTTTAACTTCCAAAGGATTAGGATTAAAATCATCATAGAAATATGCTTGGATTTTAACATTAGTTACAAATGATAATGGATCATTATTTTCAACCACTCCAACTACAACTGCATGTCCTGTAGAATCTTGATAGATATAATTTAAATCAGAATTTGTTAAAACAGTCAATGTAGGATTAGTATCAGTATATTCTTGTGAAAAAGATTGGGATGTTGGAAATAAGATCAAAATGAAAACAATCCCAAAAATTAATTTCTTCATTAGATTCTATCTGTAAAAACCATTAATCAAGCATTACTACTTACATTAACGTACAAAAAAGGCAACAACGTTAAACCTAGTTTACACTATAATTAGAAATAATAAAAAGAAATTAAAAATGGAATAAAATTTTATTTTCTTTTTGCTGTGATTGCTAACCAGTATACTAAACCTGGAGCTAAACCAACAATAAGAGGAATCCATACGGGCCATCCGTCTACTACGCTTGCCATAAGTAAAAACGTAAACTTATCCTATTTAAATCCACCCAGCAGTCTGAAATTCATCATTGATCGGAGAATAAAAAGTGGACCGGACGGAATTTGAATCCGTGACCCCCCGCGTGCAAGGCGGGTATACTACCAGGCTATACTACCGGCCCACAAGAAAATGACTTACAAAGCGGATTTTAATTGTTGTCCTCTAGGATAGAATTTTATTTGAATAAGGAATTATTACTGCATGGTACTTTTAGAATCACAAATTAAATTAAAAAAAGGAGATATTGCTCCAGATTTTGAATTATTAGGAATTGATGATAAAAAACATACACTCAAAGATTATGAAAATTATAAAGGAATTCTAGTTATTTTCATGTGTAATCATTGTCCATATGTCAAAGCTAAAGTGAATGCATTAAACGAATTATTTGAAAAATGTGGTAGAGATATAGCAATCATAGGCATCAACAGTAACGATTCAACTGATTACCCAGAAGATAGTTTTGATGCAATGAAGCAGACAGCAACAGAGAAAAAATTCCAATTTGATTATTTAGTTGATGAAACTCAAGAAATTGCAAAAAAATATGGTGCAATGTGTACTCCAGATCCATTTTTGTTTAACAGTCAAAAAGAATTAGTTTTTCATGGTAAAATAGATAATGCTATGAAACCAGATGATGTAGTCACAGAAAAAACAATGATTGTAAATATGGAGAAATTAATTTCTGGTGAAAAAATTGAAAAGGATTTTGACCCATCAATTGGTTGTTCAATCAAGTGGAAAGAAAACTAAACTTAAATGACTCTTGCCTAGAGATTTCTTCGTGGGCTCGTAGCTCAGCTTGGCTGGAGCGTTCGACTGATAATCGAAAGGTCATGTGTTCGAATCACATCGGGCCCATTGTTATTATTTTATATTTTGAGATATTGTTTTAGACCATTGTAAAATATCACTAATGGAATCAGATAATAAATCAGAATTAATTTTAGTTTTTTTAGGAATATTACCACATAATGCTAATTTAATTCGTTTATCAGATTTTTCTTTATTTGGGTTAATTGAATCAGCAAAGAAAATTAAACCTTCAGAAGTTTGAGAGAATATCACTACCAATAAGAGACCAGGTTTTTGTTTCCAAATTTTTCCAATTAATTTTTGAAAATCTAAATCAAATAATACATTAATTGCAGAAGACATGTCTCCTAAATGAGAGACGTTCCAGCCATCAGAACGGTAAGATGTGGAGGCAGATTCAGAAATCAAAGTACTTTCAGGATCAGCAGATATTACAACTACATTTTTTTTAGGATCAGATATTACTGGAATTTGATTAAAAATTCCAAGGGATTTTGAAATAGTAGTTCTTAGTAAATTTTGTTCAGCAGTTCCAATTTTTCCAGAATCATATAGATTATGAACATATTCAATAGTCGGATAAATAACTTCTAAAATTAATTGATTTGTTGATGCACCAGAGTTAAGACAATTTCGAATTAGAGAAAAAATTTGCTCTTCATTACCTTTTACTAACAATTCAAGATATCGTGAAGTTATTTTGAAATAATCATCAGGAAAAGTAAATGATTCTTGACCAGGTTCTAAAAACCACAATGTAACATTGCCAATATTTTTTTGACGAAGTAGACCCTCTGCTGCAAAAACTTTGAGATATTTTGTCATAGTGATTCTATTAACATTAATTGTTTTAGAAATTTCAATGCCGGACATTCCACTATCAGAATCCTTCAAAACAGAGATTAGTTGTTCTCTAATATCTTCACTAAGATAGCCTCTAACCATAATGATCTTCAGTCAAGGTATTCTATAAAGACTAATTTTTAAAAAGAATAAAACATTATATACTTGAGTACTTTAATGTACGGTAAGGAAAAGTAAATTGCCAAAAGCAGGATTCAAATCAATAACAGTTTCAGAAACAGTCTACGATAAATTCCATAATGTTTATCAAAATAGTAAAGACGACCTAACAATGAAAGGCGTCAATAGTTTTTCAGGTTATGTAACTTACATGTTAGAAGAGATGATGCATAAGGACAAAACTTTTGCAAGATATGCTCCAAAAATTGAAAAAATATCTATAGATGATGATAGAGTAATTCTAAAAGATAATATGAAAAATAGAATTGCAGAAGTTGCAGTTCAAAAAGGAGAATTATTTTGTCAATTATGTGATGAAAAAGACTGTGTCCATGTTGGATACGTATTTTCATTACCAGATGTATACGAAGTACTAAACGCCAGAGGAATCAAAAATCCAAAATAAAATAGTGGAGGAGGTGGGATTCGAACCCACGAACTCCTGAAAGATAGGATCTTAAGTCCTACATCGTTGGCCAGGCTTGATTACTCCTCCAAAAGATTACAAATATCTATGAAATTTAACAGTTTAGAAAAATATCATCCGGAATGAAGAATTATAAGGATTTTAATCAGAGGATTTTTGTGCTTCGATAGCTCAGTCTGGTAGAGCGTTACATTGGTAATGTAAAGGTCACGGGTTCAGATCCCGTTCGAAGCTTTTAATAATTTTTAATTAATAATTCAAAATGTCCAGTTCTTTTATTTGAATTAGAATTAATCGAACGATTTGCCTTTATCTTACTAATTTTCCAAGATTTATTTGAAAACAATTCAGCAACTTCTTTTGAATTAGAATTTGATAGAAGAACATTACAGCCTTTTGAATCTAATTTCATACAAAGATTTGCTAATCGATTTAAATCATCATATGTAAAATTCTTGTTTGTATAACTAGTGAAATTAGCAGTTTCAGTAACTGGTTGATAAGGTGGATCAAAATAGACTAAATCGCCTTTTTTGGCATCTCGTAAAACTGCTCCAAAATCACGACATTGAATCTTGACTTTACTTGATGCCAAAATATGACTAACTGAGCGTAAATTATCCTCATTTACAATATTTGGATTAGTATATTTTCCTAAAGGCACATTGAATTTACCTTTACTATTTACACGATACAATCCATTAAAACAAGTCCTATTCAAAAATAATAATCTAGATGTTTTTTCAATTTCATTTTTTGGGTTATCTCCTCTTATGGAATAGTAATATGATTTTGAATCTTTTTGATAATATTTTTCATGTTGTTTTAATGAAGATATTAAATCATCAACCCTATCACGAATTGTGGCATATGCTAAAACAAGATCAGAATTAAGATCTGAAATACTGCATTTTTGTTTATTTCTTTCAGTTAGCATATTGAACAATAATGCACCACCTCCGAGAAATGGTTCAAAATAAGTACCAAAAGATTTAGGTAAATTTTCATTTAAAACTGAAATCAATTGACGCTTTCCTCCAGCCCATTTTACAAATGGTTTTGGAGTAACAAGCATCTGACCATATTCTTGCTTCACATAGTATAATCACAAGATTACATATTGTCAAAATAGACAATAAAAGATCACAAGATGTGCAGTATTTTTTAATCAAATTTGTTTAGGGTGTCCCCTAAAGAAAAATAATAAAATGAAAAAGGTTGGGTTTTAGTCCCACTTTGACCATGCGGCCATCCATCTGTATGTCCAAGTGTTCAATTTACAACCTAATGCTGCAAATGTACATGCCAAAACTGCACCTGCACCTGCGCCCAATGCGACTGGACTGTTATAGAACTTACCTACCTGGGGTTCTATCGGTGTCATATATGGTGGCAATGTTGGTCTTGGATATTTGAACGCCGTTTCAAGCGGGTCTGCTACTGTTATCAGGTTTACCATGTTGAATAATGGTAAAGACATTCCTACCAGTACGCCGCCAAACAGTATCAAGGAGTGCTTGTTCTTCTTTGTTGCCCAGTAGACTAAATCCAAAAGCATTGCTGATGGTAACCAAACTGGAGTTACAATGAAGTCATATGGATATCCGAGTGCAAACCATGCACCTTTTGCTACCCATGTGTATACTGTCATAATTAGAGCGTAGTACGTTGCTGTGCCTGGAACGCCAGTAAATGTAAGATAGTATGTTGCTCCTACAATAAGCATCAAAGTTTGCGATATTGAAAATACCGTATACGATGTCCAAGCCCAGTCAGTGTAAAAGATGTAGTCTCCTGCATTAATTGTTAACAGAGTTGAGTTAACTGCAACTACTACTATGAATAAGTAGTGTGTACATCGTCTTAACCAGACCATATGAAGTTGAGGAAAAGGTCTGTATATAAAATTTTAGAGTATGATGGAGATCGGCACATTTGAAGAAAATTAAAATTAAAAAGAAGTAATCTGAGGTGGTTTTGTCTATTTTCCAACGAATAATGCTATTGCGAGAGTACCTATTGTAACAGCACCTACGACACCAGCAACTATACCATTGCTATTTTTGTTGGAACCTTCTTCCATTACTTTAACACAGAAGATGTAACCTATTGCCTCAATGATTGTGAGTACGATGAATGCAAAGTGACCACTTGGGGTTGGATATGCCCATGGATAATAGAAGTATCCTGCTGCAGTTCCACCAAAAGTTGCTAGCCATGCTGCGATGAATGAAATGGTAATCATACCAGTCATGTTTTCAACGCGTTTTCCAATCATTCGTTCAACGTCGGCACTTGATGATCCACCAGCGCCGCCAGAACCGAATCCTTTAGGAAGAGTCATTATGTAAATAATCTGATTCAGAATCCTTTTAAATCTTTCTTCAAGAGACGATTTCAGTACCGATCAGGTAAACTTAGAAGAAATAATAAAAATAGAAAAAAGTGTGCGTTTGCACGTTGTGTCTATGGAATGCTTCTACTGTACAATTTGCCTTCTAGAGCCATCTTGTACATTTCTGCAACATATGGATTCTCACCAGGAGTTTCTGCACCTAGTTCTACAAGTCGAGCATATACTCTAACTACGTATGCTAGTGCACCCATGAAAGCTACTACAACTCCCATGTTAAACATCCAGTGATTTGGTACTGCAAATATTTCTTCTACAAACCAGAAATGCCACATCTCATTGACCCCAATTGTAAACATTGTTGCTAAGTAACCAAGAATGGTCATCTTTAAGCCAGTGTTCATTGAATTATTAGGACCTCTAAGAACAGGTATTTTTCTATCATAGATTGCTGCTGCTCCCCATCCAAGTGGTAATGTGATGAAGTGAGAGTATAGCCACCAGTGTGCTGGTGTAAATGCACTATCTCTGATAGAGGTTTGATGCAAAGAACCATCAACGAAGTTATCAACTTCGACTGATGCTGCAGTGGATCCCATAGCTATGACGATGAGCCAGATTTTCTTTAGTCTCTGGATCTCAACTTCTTTTGGAATTAATGCGGGCATCTGTGCCATGTGTACATATGGGTGAATTCGACATATAAAGCAAGAGTTTACAACTTTAACTTATTTAATAAATTTTTCATAAAAATATATTAAATAAATTGAAATAAATTTGTTTTATTAAATATTATTTGATAAAAATTACATCATTTTTTTATGAATTTCATTGTTTAACGTTAATGATAAACATTAGTAAAAATCACCGATCCTCGTTAAGAAGGTAAAACATATAACGATGAAATCTGCCTCATCATTAATAGGGATATAATATGGTCGAAAAAAAGATTCTCGTATTAGGACTATCTGTAGTACTTGCACTAGGAACATTAGGATTCAACTGGGTTGAAACTATAATGCCAAGTGCAGATGCACACGGTGTCCAAGCACAACTCCAAAGTCGTTTCATCAGAATTGAAGATGAAACCTTCAATAGACAATCCCTACAAACTGGCGAAACCTTGACACTTCAAGGAACTTTAGTCAGTCTTGTAGAAAGAGACCTTAGAGGATGGTTGTCCATTTTCTCAGAGTCAACTAACGCAGGTAACAGATGGGAAATGTTAGCAAGAGATCCACCAGGAAACGTCTTTGACATTGCTGGTAACTCAGTTGTCGATTACTCATTATCTGCAAAAGCACTTGAAGCAGGTGTATACCACGTACACACCCAACTCAACGTAGCAAAAGTTGGTCCAGGACTTGGTCCAGGTCAAACTGTTGTCGTAGAAGGTGAACCAATTATCAAACCAATTCCATATACCAACATCGCATACCAATCAATCATAATTGGTGTCGGATATGTTATTACGTTTGCAACTAGACCTTGGCAAGTTATCTAAAATAACCCACTTTTTCATTTTATAGATACTCCTTACGCTTTGCGTTAAATGATCAAAATACCTTTTATTCAGAATACTCAATAGAAAAGAAATGTTAAATTTTAAAATAACAAAATTAGATATTAATCAAAGTTATTTTTTTGGGGAAGTTGAATTTCGTTCTGATAAATACAAAGTAAATATTCAAAATGAAAGAAGAGGCAAAGTTCTCAGATTACCATTTCAAATAGATTCAAAAAATAAAAAAATTATTGTAAGGATGACAGGATCTGGGGATTTGTTTGTAGAAGATTATTTACCATACAAAGGAGAATCAGAGTGGTTAGAAATAGACTCAAATGAAATTACATATTTTTTTGCAGACCATCAGGACCAATTAGATACAATTGAAATAATGTATGAGTAAAAGAAAGGACTTTAAGGAATCCAAGTGAAATATTGACAATGATTTGGCCAGGTACTGGAGATCCATATAAAAGGAAAAAAGCTATAAGATTTCTTCTGATAAGTGCTGCCATAGGTGGTATTGCAGTATTACTTACAACTGTAGGAGTTAATCCGATGATAGCTAAGCAAGCACATAATGCATGTATTGATGATATGGATACTGATTGGAAAATATCATTTACATTTGAAATGATTATGGACGGTCAAAAAGCTGAAGTTCAACCAAATATTGGGATCACAGAAGAGTGTCAAAGAGCCATATACACACTTTCTAGTGATGGTACAGTATATGCAGAATGGACAGAAAACCCCAATTTTGAATTAGGGCATTTCCTATACATTTCCAAGTTTCAAATTAGAGATATGGAAGAGTCAAAAACAGAAATTTATGTAAATGATAGATTAGCAGAGAATGGTCTCAAAACTCCATTACAAGATAAGTATCACTACAAAGCAGTGTTTACCACAAAGAATTATGATACATCTAAAGACAAAGATTACTTACCACCAATACCAGAAAACTAAATTCAAAAAAAAAGTAAATTTAGACTTTGTGAATTTAGAAAATTAAATTTAGACGATTGACAACAAAGTATTTTAAAAATATAAAATTCATGGGAGAATTAAGTTAAAGTTTTAAAAATAATGAAAAGATGAAAGTTGGTAATTTACCAATATTTACCGTTGTCTGGAATAAGACCAATACCTTCTCTTTCAAAGTGTCTGTCTAATTCATCAACCCATCTCTCACGGTTGTCTTTGTAAGCCCAGCCGTGTACACGTAACCAGAATGAAATTACTCCAAGAAGGAATATTGTGAACATCATGGTTCCGAAGATGTAAATCATTACATCATAGAATAATGGATCATAGTTTGGTCCTAATTGTCCTGTTAATGTTGACAGGATATTTAGGAAAATACCTACGATAGGAATCATAACATTTTTGCACTATTTGTGCGATATATACATTTCTTTTATTATCATAAAGTACGAGATCAGTATCCACTAAGAGAGTATAATAAAATGAAAAGGAAAAGTGAGGTTTGTTTTATCCTCTGCCCATTGCTGCGTATTTACCAGATCTTCCTCTCAAGAAGAAAGCTCCTGCAATACCACCGAATACTGCACCTGCAATTATTGCTGCGCCAACAACACCGTCTGCACTAATGTATGGTGTTCCTGATCCAGCTGCTGGATTTGCATCAGCAGAAGCAACTCTTCGTGTTTGAATCTCAAGTGCTTCTTCTAAAGTATATGATCCGGTTTCTCCTGCACTACCAACGTTACCCATGTATTGTGCAAATGCTACTGCACTGTCTGCATAGAGTCCGATAGTGAAGACAGCTATTAAGGATGCTACTAAAATTATTTTTGTATTCATACCTTTTACCTGACGTTTTCCAGCCAGAGACTTATTTAACTTTTATTCTAAATGCCAAAATTGTGATTTTATTGCGAGATCAGCAAAAGCAACGTTTAATTCTACTTTTAATTGAGCCAAATCATGGGACGAATGCATACACACAGACATGGTAAATCACATTCAATTAGACCAGCCACACTACGTGCACCATCATGGATTACATTAACACCTGCAGAAATAGAAGCATTAGTCATAAAATATGCTAAGGATGGTTTGACTCCTAGTCAAATTGGAATCAAATTAAGAGATCAACATTCAATTCCATTAATCAAACCAATTACAAAAAAGGGAATTAATCAAATTTTAGAAGAAAATGACTTGAAAGCAGATATGCCAGAAGACTTGGAAAACATTGTCAATAAAGCAGTAGGTCTTCAAAAACATCTTAAAGAAAATAAAGGAGATAACAGAAACGTTAGATCTTTAGAATTAATTGAAGCTAAAGTTCACAGATTATCTGTATATTACAAAAGAATTGAGAGAATTCCTAAAACATGGAAGTATAAATCCGTGGTTGCTCAATTAGAGTAATGACAAAAGCGTTTGAAGAATCACTATCATTTTTCAAAGATAAAATTTCAGATTGTATAAAATCTAAAAAATCAATTTCAATTACAACTCATATTGATTGTGATGGATTAACATCTGGAAGTATTATTGCCAAAGCGTTGATCAGAGAAGGTGCAAAATGTACCCTTAGAACATCAAAAGAGTTTAGTAAAAATGTAGTAAAGTCGTTCAAAACAGATTCTAGAGATTTTCACATTGTAACAGATTTGGGAGGGGGATTTGGAAAAGAGCTAAATCAAACATTAGAAGATAACTGGGTTATTTTAGATCATCATCAAATATCAGAAGAAGAAAAAGACAATCAAAATATCATAAATTCATGGAAATATGGAATTGATGGCGGTTCAGAAATTTGTGCTGGTGGAATGGCATATTTTGCAGCAATGGCACTTGATGAAAAAAATTCAGATTTATCAGAAATTGCAATAGTTTCAGCATTAGGAGATAGACAAGATCAAGGGGAGAGAAAATCATTTACAGGTAAAAATTTTGAAATTGCCAATACTGCTAAAGAATTAGGACTAGTAGAGATAGATTTAGACTTGTTACTAGTGGGAAGAGAAACTAGACCACTTGCAGAAGCCCTTGCTTTTACATCACAGCCATTTATCGAAGGATTAACATGGAATAAAGAAACATGTTTATCAATTCTAAAATCATCTGGAATTAAACTAAAAGAAGAGGGCAGATGGAGAGTTCCAGCAGAACTAAATGAAGAGGAGAAGAAAACAGTAATAGAATCTATAACTAAATTCTCTGCAGATAAAAACAACATAGGAATAATGTCAGAGTTGATTGGATATACATACACATTTCCAAGAGAGGATAAGAGAAGTGTTCTAAGAGATGGAAGAGAGTATTCAACTATGCTTAATTCCTGTGGAAGAATTAATCGTTCAGGAGTTGGAATGGCAATATGTATGGGAGACAGAAATAAAATTCTAACCGAAGGAGAAGATATTCTAACAGATTATAGAAAAAAGATCAAAGAATACATGAATATTTTATCAAATGAAAGGTGGAGAATTTCAGAAAATAAAAATTGTGTAATGGTAAATGGAGAAGACATAGTGCCAGAAACAATGACAGGGACAATATCATCACTAATTGCAGGATCACCAAAAAATACAGGAAAAATTGTCATTCTAAGAACTAGAGGAGAAGAAAATACAATAAAATTTTCATCAAGAAAATCCTTTGGCTGTAAATCAGAGATTAATCTTAGTGAATTAATGAGAAACGGTGCTAAAAGATTTGAGGGTATTGGAGGAGGTCATAATGGAGCAGCAGGTGCAAAAATAACTAAAGACAAATTGGACGAATTTTTAAAATATTTAGAAGTAAATGTCGTTAACGTGTCAAATACAAATAATTCTGAATAACATATCCAAAAAAAAGGCAGAAACTGTAAAAAAGGCATTAGAGCCAGATAATGTAAATTTTCCAAAAGGATTGAGTCTTTATGTTGAAAATATTGATAGCAAACTTGTTTTTAATTTTGAAAGTAAAGAAAATATGAAACAACTCGTAGGCACAGTAGACGAAGTGTTAGAACATATCCAAGTTGCATTAAAGGTGATTGAATAATGTTAGATCCTAAACTAATCAAAGAAAAACCAGAGATTATTAGAAATATGCTCAAAGCAAGAGCAATAGAATTTGATCTAGATGGATTGATTGAATCAGACCAAAAAAGACGA
>CABXPS010000006.1 GCA_902514095.1 uncultured marine group I thaumarchaeote
GGATATGATATCTACCCCTGTTTTACCGTACTTTGATATGTTTTTAGAATTTATTCCTCCTGATGCTTCTAATAAAATATTTTTTCGTAATTTTTTATTTCTGAGAATTTTAATCGTTTTAATGATTTGAGTTGGAGTAAAATTATCCAACATAATTATTGTTGCCCCTTCTTGTGCAGCAAGAATTGCATCTTGTGTATTTTCAACTTCTACTTCAAATTTTTTATATTTTTTTTTGGTTTTTTTAATTAGTGATAGTAATGATTGTTCTACTGCTATGTGATTGTCCTTGATCATTACCATTTCGTCTAATCTCAATCTATGTTTTTTACCTCCACCAATTTCTACAGCCTCCTTATCAAAATATCTTAATCCTGGTGCTGTTTTTCTTGTTGCATACAATTTTGTTTTACTTGGGATTTTTTTAACAAGTTCATTTGTTTGTGTTGCAATCCCACTCATCCTTGTTATGATATTTAATGCAGTTCTTTCACATGTCAAAATTTTATCTGCGTTTCCTGTTATTTTCATGATTATTTGATTTGGTTTAATTTTTGAACCGTCCTTGGTTATGATTTTGGCTTTACATCCTTTGAGTGCAAAAATTTCCTTTGCATATTTTAAACCTGCAATAACCGCACTTTCTCTTGAAATAATATCTGCTGAAATTTTTTTCTTTGATAATAATGCGCTTGTAATGTCTCTTTTACCAATATCTTCAGTAAGAAATTGTGCTAATTGTTTTTTTGAATTGAATGACAATATTATGATTAAATGTTAATATGATTTTAAAGATTTAGAAATCTTCTATGTTACTTTAACTGCATATTTGCCATTACCTGTAATTTTTAATGTATTTGCAATTTCTGAAGTTTCATGATTAACTATTAGTACAACTCCATTCCAATCTGGTGTTAAATCTGATGATTTACAACCTGGACAAACTTTTTCTGTTGTTACACGTTTACATTTTCTGCATGCCATTTCTCGTGCCATTTTAACTAGCCTCTACTTTTGCTGGCTCACTTGAACCATCAGCTTTTTTAATTTCTTCTTCAATCCATTCATCTGCCCCGAGGAATGGTTGTCTACATGTAATTCCAATTTTACCCATTGCAGCTGCTTTACCTAAAGATACTGCAGTAATTCTTGCACGAAGTGTAGAACCAACTTTTAATGTTCTTCCACTTTGATTAGCTAAAATTAATCCCATTTTTAC
This sequence comes from uncultured marine group I thaumarchaeote, assembly GCA_902514095.1. Classification (GTDB taxonomy): domain Archaea; phylum Thermoproteota; class Nitrososphaeria; order Nitrososphaerales; family Nitrosopumilaceae; genus Nitrosopumilus. The sequence continues at coordinate 1,220 of CABXPS010000006.1, forward strand.
ATCACTCTTTAGATAATCATCCATAACTTGTGATAAGTGTAATAATGCATCAGTTGGACCAATCCTAACAAATGCCCCAAAGTCTGTAATGTCTACGATTTCACCTTGAACAATTTCTTGTAATTTTGGATAAAATGTAAGTGCTTCAAATTGTACTTTGTGGAATGTTCCGCCATCTCCAGCAATCATTTTTCCCATTTCGTCAACTCTGGCATCTAAAATCATAATGATGTAGCCTAATTCTGCATTAATCATACTCTCGTATTTCTCTTTGAGGATGTTGACTGCAGCTTTTTTGAGCGTAGTTCCAAATAAGCTTGGGGGAATCCTAACAACATCAACTAGGGTAGATATAGAAAACACTATTTTATTTTTCTTGAATTTCAATTTATGAATCTTTGGGTGATTTGACTTGAATTTCTAAAGATTTTGATGATTTTTCAAAAAAATCACAATTTTTTTCCACATCTGACTTATCTTTAAATATTGTATCTTGATTTTTTGATGCAATGGTTGGCATAGATCAAGTTCTTGAAAAACTTAGTACTGTCATTGATCCTGATTTAAAAAAAGATATTGTTTCAATGGGTATGATTAAGGATTTAGAACTTAATGATGGTGATCTTAAATTTACTTTAGAATTAACAACTCCTGCATGTCCTTTCAATGTTGAAATTGAGGATGATGTAAGAAAAGTAATTGCTGAACTTTCAGATTTGAAAAATTTTGATTTGAATGTAACTGCAAAAGTGATGGAAGGACGTTCACTTGATGCTGATACTCAAATGGCAACTGTCAAAAATATTATTGGTGTTGCTAGTGGAAAGGGAGGAGTAGGTAAATCAACTGTTTCATTAAATTTAGCTTTAGCATTATCTCAAACAGGGGCTAAAGTTGGTTTACTTGATGCAGACATCTATGGACCAAGTATTCCATTGATGTTAGGTATGAAAGATGGTTCTATGGAAGTTGAAGATAATAAACTCCAACCTGCAGATTGTAATGGACTAAAAGTTGTATCTTTTGGTTTCTTTGCAGACCAATCAAATCAAGCTGCAATTTATCGTGGCCCAATTATTTCTGGAATCTTGAAACAATTTTTAGTTGATACTAATTGGTCTGAATTAGATTATCTTATTGTTGATTTGCCTCCTGGTACTGGAGATATTCCATTAACCCTTGCACAAACAATTCCTATTACTGGTATTCTTGTCATTACAACTCCTCAAGATGTTGCAAGTAATGTTGCCGTTAAAGCAGTTTCAATGTTCGAAAAATTAAACGTTCCAATTATTGGTGTAATTGAAAACATGAGTCATTTTATTTGTCCAAGTTGTGATGAAAAACATTACATCTTTGGTGATGGCGGTGCAAAGAAAATTAGTGAACAATTTAAAATTCCATTCTTAGGTGAAATTCCATTAAATTATGGAATAATGTCTGGCTCTGATTTGGGAAAACCCATCATGAGTACTCATGTTGATTCTCCAAGTGCTGAAGCCTTTAGGGTTAGTGCAAAAAATGTCGCAGCCCAATGTAGTATTATTGCATCTAATCTTCAAGAAGAAATGGAATCTGAAGCTTCTAATGTTGAATCTTCTGATGATATTTCTACATCTGAAAACATCACTTCCTAGTTTCGATTCCTGTGAAATTACCTGATTCTCTAAGAAATCAATTGAAAACTCCTTTAGGAATATTATTGCCAATTGGTCAGGATAATCAAGAAAATATTCAAAAATATCTTTCAGATGATTCTTACATTATCACAGTTGGCGATAGGACTACTGAAAAAATGATTGAATATGGTATAATTCCATCATTACAAATCATTGATGGTTTTGAAAAAAGACAAAAACGAGAATTTCCAAAACTTGGAAATGCATCTGAATTAATCATTGATAATCCTGCAGCTGAAATTACTTTACAAAGTATTGAAATAATTAAAAAAGCATTTACACTTACTCCTCCTACCAGATTAACTGTAAATGGTGAGGAGGATTTGCTGGTATTGCCTGTTTGTATCCATGCACCAAAAAATTCAGTTGTTTTGTATGGTCAACCCAATAAAGGACTAGTTTTAGTTGAAATTACTGCAGAAATTAGAAATAAAGCACAAACATTACTTGATATGATGAAGTAATTGGGGTGTGATGAGACGGTGGCTGTATGATTGATGATTACCCCACATAACCTCTGACCCTCTTTATTCATATTTTTGTAGAATCAAAATCAACCAAATATCTTACAACAATTGACATTTGAAGATAAACATAGATTTCTTAACAAATAATTATGAAATTAGATCCTGATCTTAAATTAGAAATATTAGAAAAAGTTGGAATTTATTCTCAAAGATTTTCTATTTCTGAACCAATACTTTTGTTAACTACTAAGGAGGTTCTTGATGCACCTCGAGAAATGACTGAGGGTAGACGTACATCAGCTTACAAATATTATGGTGTATCCTATCTTCAACACAATTTGGTTTTCATTAATGTAAGAAAAATTCCTGATGAAAAAACCCTTGAAAATACACTTGTTCATGAATTGATTCATATGCGATTTCCTTATCTTGCCCATGGAAAAAGATTCAACAAATTGGTCCGTCAAGGGCTTCGTGGCAAAACATTTTCAGCATATAAAGAAAGAAGTAAAATTCACTCTCTTTGATTTATATTTACAAGAAATTTGCAAATCCAATATACTATGGAATTTGCTGAAATTCTTCCGTTTATCTGTGGAATTGCATCATTTTTGGTAGCCGGTGGCTTGGTTGTTTGGATTACCAAACAACCTTCTGGCACTAAAGGAATGATGGATATATCAAACGCTGTTAAAGAAGGTGCATCAGCATTTCTAAAACGTGAAATGAAAATTATTGTTCCTGTTGCAATTGCTCTTTCAGTAATTATTGGTGCATTTTTGCAACCATCAAATGGAATTGCATTTGCTGTTGGTGCAGCACTATCTGCAGTTGCTGGAATTATCTCATTAAAAATTACAGTTAAAGCCGCAGTAAGAGCTGCAAATCTTAGTAGCGATGGTCTTGGTAAGACTTTTGCTATGGCATTTAGAGGTGGGGCTACAGTTGGTTTAGTAGTTCCCGCAATGGCTCTTTTAGCAATTACTGGTTTGTACTTAATTTACCCTGATCCAATTACTATTGCTGGAGTTGGAATTGGTGCTAGTCTTATTGCATTATTCATTAGAATTGGTGGTGGTATTTTCACAAAGGCTGCAGATATGGGTGCAGACTTGGTAGGAAAAGTTGAAGCAAATATTCCTGAAGATGATCCTAGAAACCCTGCAACAATTGCAGATAATGTTGGTGATAATGTTGGTGATGCAGCAGGAATGGGGTCTGATGTTTATGAATCTTATATTGTTACAATACTTGCAGCATTACTCATTGCAGCATTAATTGGAGCACCAAACTTTTTCCTTTACCCAATACTAATTGGTTCATCTGGAATGATTGCATCCATCATTGGTGTTGTAATTGTTGGTTCAAAAGGTGTAACTGATGTGATGAAACCTCTTAATCGTTCCTTTTATGTTTCAGCAGCTATTGCAATTGCATTAAACTATGTCTTTATCACACAATTCATTGATCAATCTTCAACTGCATATGCTTTGTTTGGTACTACTGTAATTGGTGTCATACTAGTTCCTGTTATTCAAAAAATTACTGACAATTACACCAGTTACAAAAAAGGTCCAGTAAAAGAAATTGCTGATTCTGCAAAATGGGGATACGCTTCATTAACATTAATGGGAATTATCAAAGGAATGCAATCCACAGGACCATTTATGATTGCATTAGTTGTTGCAATTATCATATCTTATTCAATTGCCTCTTCTGCAGCTCCTGAAGGTGCAGACCCAATACTTTATGGTATTTTTGGAACTTCTTTGACTGCCATGGCAATGTTAAGTCTTGCAGGAATTGTTCTTAGTATTGATGCCTTTGGACCAATTGCAGATAATGCTGGTGGTATTGTTGAAATGACTGGAATGGGTGAAGAAAATCGTAAAGTTACCGATGAAATTGATGCAGTTGGAAATACGACTAAAGCTGTTACTAAGGGATTTGCAATTGCAAGTGCTGCGTTAGCTGCATTAGCCATGATTCAGGCATTTCAATTTGAAGCTGCACATGTATTCGAAGGTGTTTTAGAATTAAATTATAGTTTAACAAATCCTGCCATCGTTGTTGGATTATTGGTTGGTGGTTTGATTCCATTTATCATCACTGGTCAATTAATCAATGGTGTATCTAGAGCTGCAGGTAAAATGGTAGATGAGGTTAGACGACAATTCAAAGCTGATTCTGGTATTCTTGCTGGAACTTCCAAGCCTGATTATGCAAAATGTGTAGATATCGCAACTGTAGCTTCAATTAAAGAAATTTGGAAACCTGCACTTGTCGCAATTGTTTCTCCTATCATTCTTGGTATTTTGTTAGGTCCAACTGCAGTAGCTGGATTATTGATGGGTGCTGTTGTTACTGGAATTTTGTTGGCATATCATTTAGCAAACACTGGTGGTGCATGGGATAATGCAAAGAAGTTAGTTGAAATGAATGGTGAGAAAGGTTCTGAAGTTCACAAAGTTGCAGTTGTAGGTGATATTATTGGAGACCCTTACAAGGATACAGCTGGACCTGCACTTAACACTGTAATTAAATTACTTAACACAATAGCAATTGTCTTTGTATCTGCATTTGTCGCAATACTTACAATTTAATTATTTTATTCAATTACCTATCTTATTTAAAAAATATTTTTTAGTTCATTTACAACCTTAGAACAACATCATGAAATTTCATATATAGTATAATACTTTGTTAGTTGAAACAAAATAGATTTGGTGCGCTTGGTCTGCCATAGACGTGAGTTTGTATCCAGATCATGAGTACTGGAAACATTGGAATCAATGATAGTAATCTGATTAACCGACCGAGGGATTATTACTATTGGCATTTATTTCTAATTCTTTTCCGGTACTCTTTTTAGATTTTTGTAATAAGTTTCAGTAATCACCTGTTGTTTTTTAAAGAATTTTTTTTAATTATAATTATGAAAAATCAATGTGATTTTTGTAAAAAATCCATTAAAACACAAGATATTCATTGTAATAGTTGTATAAAGAATCATCAAATTTGTTCAACATGTTTGGTGGAATATAAACATGAAATGAAAATTAAACCTGTTAGAAAACATACTCTTTATGAAAGTAATTTGAAAAAATGGGCATAATTGTAAATCAATCTTAAATTTTTTTTCGTAAAAAAGAAAAAAAAATGTTTAAGGACAGCCTTCCATCTTTTGAATGAAATAACCTTTTTCCTTAATTGCCTGTTCTACAGGCTCTGGGCAAGATTGTGAGTGGCAAAATGTACATTCATTTTGTGTCATTTCTGCTTCTCCTTCTCCTATTTCTTTCAACCATTCCTTACCAAATTCAATTGCTTTAGGATGATCTTTTTCACCAGTAATTACATCAAAGTGCATGGTGTGACCATCTGCTGCTTTGACATAAGTGTCGTATACGTGAATTTCCATATTTGTTATTGAAAAAGGGGATATTTAATCCAAAAGATGGCTCTATGTGCTTATAATGATGTACGTCATTTTTCTTCAATTTGAATTTCTACACTATCTGATTCAAGAATAAATGCTCTGAAGTTTTTATTTATTCCTGAATAAATTATCCATGTCACTGGATTACTTTGCATAAATTTTTTATCTGTATTTGAAGGAAATGCATCTGAATTAGGATGTGAGTGAAATATTCCTATAATATCCATTTTTTTATCTTCAGCAATTTTGTATCCTTCTATTAGTTGTTCATTTGAAATTGTAAAATTTACTGGTGACCCCTCAATATTTTCTGTTAAAAATATATCTAGAACTTCATTATTTTTACCAAATAATATTGCACATGCTTCATTTGGTTTCTGATTTTCTGAATATTGTGATAGAAGTTTTTTATCTGATTGTTTTAGAATAATTTTCTGCAAATCTACTCTACGTTAACGGTTCCAATCATCCATGGATGTAAAATACAATAATAATCGTAATTCCCTACTTCTGTAAATGTAAATTGATATTTATCTCCCAAGTTTAATATCTGTGAATCAAATACTCCATCAGCTCCGTTTGTTGGACTTCCAGATGTTGCTGTATGCATTGCTGCATCTTCATTTATCCATTCAACTGTTGTTCCAGTTGAAATATTGATTGTTTCTGGATCATAGAATATTTTTCCATCCTCTGGAATTGCTGCTCCTTCTGGAATTATAATTTTAGTTGCTTCTTTTGGTGCTTCTACAACTAATGTTGCAATCATCCATGGGTGAACTATGCACAAGTATTCGTATTCCCCAATTTCTAATTCAGTTGTATCTAAAGTGAATGTTTCTCCTGCACTGATTAAACTCGAATCAAATGTTTCACCGTAATCAATTGAACTGGTAACTGTATGTGGTGCAATGTCTGCATTAGTCCAAACAACTGTATGCCCTTGTGTTACAATTGCTCTATCTGGACTATAATCTGGATTACCTTCTTGTGCTGAATCTTTAAGAATCTCAATTGCAAATATTGGTCCTGTAACAACATCTTCCATTGCATGTTCATCAATGATTTCTTCAGCTAATTCTGCTTCTCCTTCACTCATTGATCCAGCTGTCACCCAAATGACTAATCCACTAGCAACAGCCAATCCTAATACTAGTCCAATTGGTTTAATGCTTCCTGGTTTTTTCATTGCAATATATCCAATTGCTAGGGCTGGAAGTGCAACTGCTAATAAAATTAGTACTACTGTAAGTGTAAAGTCTGAAGTATTCATAGTAATTAATGCATAAATTCCAAATCCTAATGCTATTGTTACAATTACCAAAGTTGTTATTTTGGCTTTCTTACTTGTTGAAATGCCTCCATCTAAAATTCCTACTGATAGGAAAATTAACCCTACAAACATGGTGAGACCTGTTAATGCATGCATTCCATCGATGAATGTATGTGCAATACCTGCATATGACAATATGAGACCTGCTAATCCTATGCCTGTCAAGCCCATTCCTGGCATCATTAGGTCCCAATTACTCATTAAAATAAGCTGGTAGGGGTGAGATACTTATTCCTTTTGAAATATAATAGATCTACAACAAGGAATAAAACGGCTTTGTAATTGGGTAGAGTAAATTGGGAATTAATGAAATCATAGAGATATCAAAACCAAGAATTGTTGTTCTTTTAGTAATTACTGCAATTACATCCATGTATGCTGCAAGCAAATTAGTTTCTGGTTCTCCTCAACTTGAATATCTTGATTACTTGCATATTATTGTGGCAGGAGCTTTGGCGTCTGCTGGTTCTAGTGCATTAAACCACTATTATGATAAAGACATTGATCCTAAAATGAGTAGAACTAGTTCTAGACCTATTCCATCTGGACGGATGAATGCATCCAATGTATTGTTATATGGATTAATTGTAAGTTGTGTTTCTGTAATTTATGGATTCTTTGCACTTAATGCCGTATCTGCTTTCTTTATTGCAGTGGGAATATTTTCTTATGTTGTAATTTACACAGTTTGGTTAAAACGTAGAAATACTTCTAATATTGTAATTGGTGGAATTGCTGGTAGTGCTGCAGCTTGGGCTGGATGGTCAGCTGCCACTGGTAGTATGGATTTATTGGGATTTTTAGTTGGATTCTTGGTATTTGTTTGGACTCCTTCTCACTTTTGGTGTCTTGCCATGAAAATGAAAGATCAATATGCACAAGCTGAAGTTCCAATGTTGCCTGTTGTAATTGGAATGCAAAAAACATCTAAATTTATTTTGGGAAATACTTTGCTCCTAATTCCGTATTCTTTGATATTGATATTGATTCCTGATGGACTGGGAATTGTATATGCTGTAATTGCATCTGTATCTGGTGGATTGATGCTTGTATATCATTACAAATTAACAAAAACACCTACCTCTGAATTTGCTTGGAAAGCATACAAAGTTACTGCTCCATATTTAACAATAATTTTTGTTGCCGTTGCATTGGATGCCGCATTTCATATCCCTTTAATTTGATATTTTAAATTATTTATCTAAACCTGGGAAACTTGCTTCATAATCTTTTTCCATTATTTCTTTATTTTGTTTTTCAATTGGGTCTTCTTCTTTTTTAATTACTACTAATTCAATTCGACGTTCATCTTTTGTAAACCATGCTACCTTGATAAGACCTAGAATTTCTAAATCTAAAAGTAATTTGTTAAATTTATCTTCTGGTATGTCTAATCCGTCTTTTGTTAGGCTTTTGTAAAGCTCAACATCCGTTAGTGAATTTACTTCTTTTATTTTATCGTATACTGTATTTCGTAGTGGTATTGTCATGATTAACCGTAAAATGCTTTATCTCCTGTCTTGGGTACTACGTTAGATATACTTTCTCTTATTGTATTGTACCATTGATCCACTTCTTTACTAATTGATGGTTTTACTTGTTTTAAACTCGTTGCAAAATCGTGACTAGAAATTTTTGATGAGTTATTTCTCATTGCATGTACTGCTGCTTCTCTGCATAATGCTGCTAAATCTGCACCCGTGTAGCTTTGTGTCGCAATTGCAATTTCTTGTAATTTGACATCATTAGATAATGGCATTTTTTTTGTTAAAATTTTGATGATTTCTAATCTTCCTTTTTCATCTGGAGGTGAAACATAAAGAACTAAGTCCAGTCTACCTGTTCTTAATAATGAATTATCTATGATGTCTGGTCTATTTGTAATTCCGATCACTGCAACTCGTGAAGATATACCTTCTTCTATCTCTGTTAATAATTGACTTAGAATTGTTTCACCTACTCCTCCTTCTCTTGATTTTATTTTAGCTAATGCATCTAATTCATCAAAAATTACTACACATGGTGATGATGCTTTTGCTTTTCTAAATATTTCTCTCACTGCTTTTTCTGATTCTCCCATCCATTTTGAAATAATCTCTGGACCTCTAACTAAAATCATGTTTGCTCCTGTCTCTGTTGCAACTGCTCTTGCAAGTAATGTTTTTCCACATCCTGGTGGACCATAAATTAAAGCTCCTTTTGGTGGCTTAACCCCCATTTTTGTAAATTTATTTGGTTCTTTTATTGCTGTGATTAAATTATCTGTTAGTGATTTTTTGATTTCATCTAAACCCCCTACGTCATGCCACCATATTTTTGGTCTTTCTACATAAAATTCTCTCATTGCAGTAGGAACCACTTCGTGCATTGCATCGTAAAAATCAATTAATTTGATTTGCATTGATTGTAACACTTCAGATGATATTTTTTCAGTTTCCAGATCAATTTCTGGTAGGTATCTTCTGATTGATTTCATAGCTGCTTCCCTACATAGTGATTTTATATCTGCCCCAGTGTATCCGTGTAATTCTGATGACAAGTCTTTTAGATCTATATCTTCACTAATTGGCATTCCTCGTGTATGAATTTGTAAAATTTCATATCTTCCATCTTCATTAGGTACAGTAATTTCAAATTCTCTATCAAATCTACCTGGTCTTCTAAGAGCTGGATCTACACTATCTGGTCTGTTGGTTGCACCTAAAACAATAACGTTCCCTCTATCTGTCAGTCCATCCATTAATGCCAATAATTGTGCTACCACTCTTTTTTCAACATCCCCATACGCCTCTTCTCTTTTTGGCGCAATAGCATCAATTTCATCAATGAATATTATACTTGGAGATTTGTCTTTTGCTTCTTTGAAAATATCTCTTAACTTAGCTTCTGTTTCACCATAATATTTATTCATAATTTCTGGACCATTAATTGGAAACATATTGGCTTCTGATTCACTTGCAAGAACTTTTGCAAGTAATGTTTTTCCACATCCTGGTGGACCATAAAGTAAAATTCCACTATGTGGTTCTACTCCTAATCTGGCAAATAATTCTGGATGTCTTAATGGCAATTCTACAATCTCCCTCATTGCTTTAGTTTTTTCTTTTAGTCCTCCAACTTCTTCATATGTCACTCTAACTTTTCTGTCGATGGTCGTCTCTGTTGAAATACTCAATTCAGTTGTTTTGTCTATTTTGATTATTCCTTTTGGTATTGTTTTTGTAATTTTGAAATCCATGGAATTTCCTAAAATCATTACAGCAATTTCATCTCCATGTGCAATTGGTAATCCTTTTAGTCTATTTTTTACAAAATCTGTAAATTCTTTATCTACTGTGACTGAATCATTTAATGGTGTTAGTGTTATTGTTTTTGCAATTTTTGATGCCACTTTTCTAATTTTTACAATATCGTTTAGTGTTCCTCCTACATTTTTTCTTGTTTGTCCATCAATTCTAATTATGTCTGGAAATTTTTCATCTTCATCTACTGGCCAAATAACTGCACAACTAGTTCTTGAACCCATTATTTCAATAACGTCTCCTGGTTCTGCTCTTAGAAAATCCATTGCCTCTGGGCCTACTCTGGCACGTTTCTTGCCTACATCTCTTTGTTTTGCTTCACCAATTCTCATTTGCAAAGGCTCTTCTTTGCGGACCAAAAAACCACTTAATTCCTGTTCTGTTAATTACGGCTCATGCTAAGTACTTCAAATTCACTGACGCCCTCAACTGCTCTTACGGTATCTTCTAGTGAATCCATCTGTCCTTCTTTATCTTCTAATACAAATTCTGTCTTTAAACACTCCAATCCAAAAGCTAATGGTTCTTTTGCATGTCGTTTCAAAGTAATTCCATCTTTTAGTGATGTTTTTACATTTTCAGCTAATTTATCTAAATCCACTTCCATTCCTGTTGGAAGAACTTTTGCTATTAAAATAATATCTGCCATTTTGTTTAAGGTCCTTGAAAATTACATGAGGAACAGGTATAACTTCTTGCTGCTTCTCTGCAACTTTCACATCTCCAAATAAGGTCTACCCCACATTCAGGGCAATTGAGTTTTACACATTTATCATTAGGCATAATTGGTCTGTTACAGCAACTACATGTTGGTAATGATATAGTAGATGACATGCTCAAATTTTCTGTAAACATCATTTATACCTTGCTTAGAATCTGTATGGATTTTAATTCCATATTTTTTTGAGCTCACCACTGATTAATGTTTGAGCTGTTTTTAGCGAACCTTTCATTCCTAGTAATTTTATGATTGAACTTGTATGAAAATCAAAATCATCTTTTTCTGAAATTTCATTAGTAATTTCTGGAGTAATTGATTCAAATAGTTTATTGATTGTTTGATTGTTGATTCTTTCTAATATTTTTCTCGCCAATAGTTGTTTTTCAAATTCTTTTCCAAATCTTTCTGTCCATTTTTTTTGGTAGTTATGAAGATCTGAAATTTCATTTGTTTTTAAAAATTTAGATATTGCTTGTCCTGCATAAACTCCTCCCATACCACTTGTAAAAATTCCACCAGCTGTAGTTGGTTTTGCTTGTCCTGCTGCATCTCCTATGATTACTGTTTTATCCTCTACAAATTTTTCAATTGGTCCTTTAATCCAAATCGGTGCATATATTTTTCTAATAGTTGAAAAATTTCCTCTCTCTTTCAGAATTATATCTAATGCTTCTGATACATTGATTCCTCTTCCTGCTACTCCTACCTTTCCTTTTCCTTGATCTGATGGAATTATCCAAGCAAAAAACCCTGGGTATTTTTCTTGATCAAAAATTACTTCAACTTTTCCTTTCTTTATCCAGTCTGCATAAATTTCATATTGTGCTGATGATAAAATTCCTGTTCTATCTTTATGTATTAATGATGACACTCCTCTGGCATCTACAAAAATTTTACAATCAATTTTTTCCTCATTGGTTCTAATTCCTGTGTCTGTAATTTCTTGAAAACTTGTTCTGACTTTAATTATTGCTCCATTTTTTTGAGCTTGAAATGCAATTTGTTTATCTAATTCTCTTCTACTAATCTCTACTACTTTTTGTTTTTTTGAATTAATTGTAAAACTATTTCCATTTGGTGATGTAATTTTTGCAGATTCTATCATGTGATCAAAAGTTTTTCTAAATGGTATTATCCCTAATTCTTCTAACCCTGCAATACTGACTAGTCCTCCACAATGTTCTGGTGTCCCTATTTCATAATCTTCTTCAATTACTAACACTGAATATCCTTCTGCAGATATTTCCCTGGCAGATAATAATCCCGCAACACTTCCTCCTGCAACTACTACATCATAGTACATAGATTTTGGTTCTTTGTCAATTATTTAATTCCAAAGTTTTTCATTGTGCCTATACTTGATAATGTTATGGGAGACATTAAACAAGTAATTGTAGTTAGAACTGATCTTGATATGGGTAAGGGTAAGATAGCTGCACAAGTAGGACATGCTTGTGTACTTGGTGCTGAACATGTTCGAAAGTCTCATACTGAATGGTGGTCTGAATGGTGGGGAGGACAAGAAAAAGTAGTTGTCAAAGTTTCTGGAATTAAAGAATTACAGGAAATAAAAAGACATGCTATAGATTTGAATCTCCCTTGGTCTGAAGTTTCTGATGCTGGACATACACAATTAGCTCCTGGCACAACAACTTGCATTTCAATTGGTCCTGCACCTGAAAATCTAATTGATAAAATAACTGGTGATTTAAAATTATTATAATTTACTGGGAATGAGATATTAACAGTATTATCTAAAAAAACTTGTGAAAAAACAGGTTAAAGGATATTTGGCATTTGCTTTTCTAGGTGGAATTATGTTAACATCTGGTGTACTTGTTGCAATGACTGGATATGATCCTGATGTGGATTATGCTGCAGTGGATGATCCTGAAGTCACCATAACTGGAACCCCCGCTGATAATTTTCCTGATGAGCAAAGAACTACTTTTTGTAGCTCTGGGGGAGATGCCAAGTCAACTAATTATGTTAATGAATATGTGATTCCTACAGAATGTACCAATCCTTTAGCCATTGTATCTGATTATGATGGTAATGTTTGGTTTACTGAAACTAATACTGGTAATCTTGCAAAATTTGATCCTACTACTGAAACATTTACTGAATATGATAATCCTACATGGCCTGATGGTGGTCGTTCAATGATGTGGGGAATTGATTATGCTCCTGATGGTTCTGTTTGGTTTACTGATGAAACATATGATTCTATTTGGAAATTTTCAACTTTTGATGAACAATATGAAAGATTATCTTATCCAACTGCTGGTGGTGATTCTTTACCTCAAAAATTAAGTATAGATGGTTCTCAAATTATTATTAATGATTTTACTGGTAACAAACTTACAATTTTAAATGTAAATCCCTCTGATAATGACGTTAATTATCTTAGTATTCCGTCTGCGCTTGATGATTCTGTAACTGCTGACTTTGCATTAGATGCAAATGATGACATATGGTATACTAATTGGTTATATCAACAAGGTGGATTTTTAGTTAAGTTTAATCAAAATGATTATCTTTCTGCTGTATCTGATTCTGGTGAACAATTTTTGCCTTTAGTTGATTTCATTAGTGCATATGCATTACCTGTTCAACTACTCACTCCTAACGGAATCACTTTTTCTGATGATGGTCTTCTTTGGATTGTAGATACTACTTCTTCATCTTTCTTTAGTTTTAATCCTTCATCTGAAAAATTTATTCAGTATGTTACGGCCGATCCTATGTTTGAAACATATGGTAATCAGACAGGTATAATCAAATCTCCTATATCTAGACCATATTGGATTGAAAATGATGATCAGGGTCGACTTGTATTTAATGAACAAACTGCAAATAATATCTCTGTAATGGATCCAAAAGCACAATCTCTTATAGAATATCATATACCATCAAAAAATCCTAATTGGGGTGACTGTGATTCTGGTATCTCTGTTTTAGAGAATTGTGGTCTTGCACAAATCTTTGATTTTACAATATCTGGTGATAAAATTTGGTTTACTGAATGGGTTGAAAATAAAATTGGCGTAGTGGATACTTCTGTACCATTACCACTTGAAATACAACTTGAACAAAATACATTAAATCTTGCACCTGGTGAATCACAAGAATTTCAATATGTTATATCTGTAGGATCCCAAAATGATAAATTGGATCTTTTCTTGGTTGCATCTGGAACCCATGATTTCTTAACAGTTAATGTTCTTGATAATTCTGCAGACCTTATTGCAATTGTAGATGATCCAGGAGAAACAATTGTAATTCCTACTATGATTTCTGCTTCAGATGATGCTCTACCTGGAACTTACAAAATTTTACTAGGAACTCAATCTGGTGATGTTACAATTAGTAAATTTCTTACAGTGATAATAGAGTGATACCTGATATTGACTCTCAAATAGGAATTTCTCTTTACACTACAAAATTTTCTGGTATTGGCGGCAAAATAAGAATTCATCCTGAAGATTTTGTAGTATCTGAATTAATTTCTAAACGTGCGACAAATTCAATTACTACTGAATCTGGTTATGCTGTTTACAAATTAAAAAAGAAAAAAATTGATACTAATCATGCATTATCTGGTATATTTCGAAAAACAGGTGTTCGTTTAAAATCTCTAGGTCTAAAAGATGCTTCTGCTATAACTGAACAATTTGTTGGTTCTCCTCACAAGGGTAAACCTATTGAAGATTTTTCTACTGAAAAATATTCTCTTACAAAAATTGGATTCACAAAAAAACCATTATCTAAAAAAGATATGATTGGTAATCATTTTAAAATACACATTTCTGACTGTTCTGATGACTTATCTTCTTTTGTTGAACATAATTGTATTTTGAATTTTTATGGCTATCAGAGATTTGGTTCAAAAAGACCTGTGACTCATTTAATTGGTAAGGCTATCTTACAACGAAATTTTGATATGGCTGTTGATTTGATTTTATCCTTCACTTCTTCATATGATTCTGCAGAAAATACAGAAATTCGTAATAAGCTTTCTGATAAAACAAATTATGTAAAATATTATGATAGTGTTCCTTCTCAAATGGATATTGAACGAATTGTTTTAAAAGAAATGATTGATCATGATGATTCTATACGTGCTATACGTGCAATTCCATTATCATTGAGAAGATTTTACATTCAAGCCTACCAATCCTTTATTTTTAATAAATCTCTTAGTGCCGCATTTTTAGATGGTGAGAATTTATTTGAATCTCAATCTGGTGATGTTTGTTATGATTCTAAAAGTATAATTGGTAAATTCAAAGATGGTGTTGAACAATATCTCTCATTACCTTTTGTTGGTTATTCTTATTATAAAAAAACAAGATTTGATCATCAAATTTCTAAAATTTTAAGTCAAGAGGAGATTACTCCCAAAGACTTTTTCATTAAAGAAATGCAAGAAGTTAGCAGTGAAGGTGGCTTTAGACAGACTGCAATTCATTGTTTTGATTATTTATCTGAAAACAATGATGTTGAGTTTTCTTTATCTCGTGGTTCATTTGCAACAATTTTGTTACGAGAAATCATGAAGCCAACCGATCCTCTTGAAGCTGGTTTTTAGTCTATATCATTTTTTTAAAATTTTTAACGTACTGCCAATCCCAATAACTATGATTCCCCCAATCATTATTTGAATTCCATATGTAATCCAATCTGGATTGGCATACATGAAAGATGATTCTGGACCTACTATGGATTGTCCTTGAAGATCAAAAATTAAACCAAAAATGAACGTAATTATGCCAATTCCAATTATTGAATATCCTTTCCCCACGACTATTTTATTTAATTTCTCTTAAAAAGGGTAAACAGAATTGATACTTTGAGCAAATCATTTTTGGATTCTGTCTTTAATCATTTTCTCATGACTTGATAAAATGTACGACTGGAATGGTAAATCTGAATCTATTGGGCACAAATATCTTGGTTTGATTTTATTTGCCTCTTCTGCTTTGTTGGCTTTACTACTGTTTCTTATCTTTCATCCTCAAATTGATGCCATTAATCGAGAATCTCCAATTCTAATCAATTTGATGTTTATTCCGGCTATGTCAGTTGGATTTCTTTATGGCATTAAAATTACTAAGCGAGCTGTAAATCCATCTGAAATTCATAGTCCGATTAAAAGATCAATTGTAAAAATTTTCTTATTCTTTTTTGTAATGGGTGGCATGTTTAGTTCTGTGAATTTTGCAATTAATGGTGGAAGTGTAATGCCTGAAGTATCTATTTTTGAAGATGGATTATTGACATGGGTACATACATTTGTTATGTCTAATGGTGGTGCCACTTTTCTTATTATTTCTAGTATTATGTTGATGGCTGCTGCAACAAAAAGAATTGTAGGTTTGGATTCTGGGTTTTTAAATAGACTTGTTTCTTCTGCCAGTACATTTGTTTTCGTTACTATTCTTGCTTTAAGTTTTACAAAATCTGATCCCACTTCTTCTGGTGTATTTTTGTACACTTTTTATCAAGCTGGTATTGTAGGTGGTGCATTTTATGCAATGAATAGATTAACTAAAGATAAGAATATGGTATCTGATTTTGCAAATGGTTATTGAATTTCAATTCTTTTTCGATAAACATTCTTAATTCTTAGTGTTTTCATAACTCTTGTATGGGATTTCTGGATAAAATTAAAAAAAGTATTGAGTTGAAACAAAATATTCCTGATGACAAATCTATTAAAAAAATAGAGAAGAAAATAATAGAATTAAAAAAACAATCTGAATTAAAACCTACAAATTCTAAAATCTTAATTGAATTATACACTTGCTATGTAGAAGTATCTGATACCGAAAAAAAAATTGATTGTTTAAAAAAAATATCTCAAATCTCCCCTAATGACTTTTATTCATTTCAGCAACTTGCAGACATCTATCTAAATGAACTTGGAGATGACAAACAGGCTCATATTTATCAAAATCAAGCTAATAAACTGAAAAATAATTTTTAGATTTATCTAATTATGTATGGGGTTTAGTTTTCTAAATCTACGTATATTCCTGAAATTTTATTGTTAATTCTATCCCAGTATATCTCACATCCATCTGTTTTGAAATCATTTTCTTTACATTCATTGAAATGAGATGTGCTGTCTCTAGCCATATTGTCTGCAAATAAAACATCCTCGCCTATTACTACTCCTATTACTAAAATTGCTACTAAACTGGCTGAAACTAGGATCATAGAATACCCTACTTGTCTCAAATTTTGAGATTTTTTCATTTACGTGGAATCAATAACCCTTGAATTTAATCTTTTCAAGTCTGAATTTGTCTTTTAGATCTTTAACACTAGACTCATTTTTCCGATAAAAAGAAAAGAAAGTACTTTGAAATACATTCATTGAGTATTCAAATTCTTCAATATGAGTTTCTTGGACCTATCCCTATTACTGAATGGGGTCCTCCAATGGAAAAATTAGTTTATTTGATCTTATCTCGAAACAAGGATAAATTTGATATAATTTATGCTGGCGATTGTCAAAAAACTGATGATAAATCCTTCTTTACTAATCATGGTAAATTCAAATGCTGGCTTGAACAATCTGGCTCTGAACAATCTTTGTATCTTGCTATTTTGCCGCTGTTTGAATCTAGTAATGAAAAAAGAATGAATGTAATTCAAAAGATATTATCTCAATACAAACCACATTGTAATTCTGATGACATGATTGAATCTAAACCTGATTATGTTGTAAGAGTTTCAGAGGAACCTGATATAAATTCTGATAAGATAATTTGTGCATGTTGTGGTTCTGAAATGAATTTAGAAAAAACTCTTGAAAAATCTAATCTTTATCGTTGTACTGGTTGTGGATTAAGCGACACTAGACTTAATTCTTAACTTTATTTTGTACATCAAATAATTGTAATGTTACCAAATCGATTGCTTTTTTCAAATGTTGAAATTCATTAATTGAATGCATTTGTCCTTCTACTAATGCTCTCATGATTTTAACTGAATTTTTTTGATGATCATCTGATGCAACAATTTCCATGGCGTTTAATTTTGATAATAAATTATCCAAATCTTTGATCATTTCATCTGATGGTTTGTGTTTATCCATGATTCTTCTATTGTTTTTTCGTATATGAATTATTACAACAACATTTTGATTAATACAAAATACATAAAACTCGTGTAATTTGTTAAGGAATATGGGATTCAAAAAAGGTATTAACAAATGTGTTGAATGTGAGAAAAAACTGTCTGAGGATCCAAATGAAACAGGCATGTGTAGTAAATGTGGTTCCGGTGCTAGAGTTGATTCCGAAATACACAAAGAATTAAGCGATTTAGGAATAATCTAAAAAAATTAGTATGCTGAGAATTGTTACAATAAATCTTCATCAATCTCTTCTATTGGATTGATAAATTGGTTACATGTACAAGTTGGAATTTTACATTCTCCTAATTTTATCATAAAATCACTTTTTTCATCTGGAATGTGAACTTCATCTGTATGATGGCATCTTTTACAATTCATTTTGTTCTCCTTATTTTACCTCTAAATCTGTGGAACCAAAACTGCACGTGCCTCTATTTTTGAATCTTTTAATTTTTGTAATGTCTCATTTGCTTTCTCTAGAGGAAACGTTTCATAAATTACTTCAATATTATTTTCATTACATATCTTGATTACTTGCTCCATGTCTTTTGTTGATCCTATCAATGTGCCTCTAATTGTTTTATCTTCAAATGCACTAAATTCAGGATTTTCGCCCACTGTTGCAATTACGATAATGCCCCCTTTCTTTACTGATTTTATTGCAGTATCTGTAACAATATCTGCTGGAGCAAATACAATTGCTGCATCTAGCAATCCATGTCTTTCTTTTAATTTACTTAGAAATTCTTCTTGCTCTTTAGAAAATATCATTGCATCCATTGCACCTAATCTTTTTGCAACATCTAGATGATTTTGTGTTCTTGAGAATGCAATGACTTTGCATTTTTCTATTTTGGCAAATTGTACTGCCATGTGACCTACCCCTCCAATTCCAAATATCCCTATTTTTTTATTTATTTTTGGTTCTGCAGCTTTAACTGCTTTGTATGCTGTTATTCCTGCACAAAATAATGGTGCTGCATATTCTGATTTCATATTATCTGGAACTTTTGTGGCAAAATCTTCTGTAACTGTGATGTACTCTGAGTATCCTCCTTTCAGTGTCTCTCCTGTAATTTTTGATGATTCACAAAGATATTCTTTTCCTTCATCACAATATTGACATTTTTTACATGCTTCTAGTAATGGCGTTATTCCTGCTCTATCTCCAATTTTAAATTTAGTGACATCTTTTCCTATCTCAACTATTTCTCCAACAACTTCATGCCCTGGAACAATTGGTAATGATGCTGGAATTCCTATGTGTTTCCAGTCTCCTTCAATTCCATGAAGTTGTGAATGACAAACACCACAGGCTTCTATTTTTAGTAAAATTTCATTTGGTCTTTCAATTTGATGTTTATCAATATTAGTTGGTTTCAAAGGATTTGTTTCAATTTTAGCACATTCTGAGAGTACCATTGCACGCATTTTTTCCATAATTCAAAAAATTTTTCATTGAATTTTAACATACTGTTTTGATTTTATCTCGAAATCGTATCGTTAAGATAAGATTTATTTTTAAAATACTGTAATCAAGAGTATGGCTGATATCACACCTGAAGATCGTGAACGAGTTAAATTACTAACTTTACTTTCTTCATCCAAACATGAATTTGATAAATTATCTTTAGAACAATTAGCCAGATTACAAGAATTACTTGAAAAAAAGGATTATAGTCATGATAAAAAGGCTAATAAAACAAAAATAAAATTTCTTAAAAAAATTAATGTTAGAATTTATGAATTGACTGAAGGTAAGGGAATTTGGTAATTATTTTTATATCTAGGTACAAATATTTTAAAATCTATGATTAGTTATGGTTGAAAATAACTTAATTCATGAAACTAGTCCTTACTTGCTTCAACATGCAGAAAACCCTGTTAACTGGTATGGATGGAATGATGAAGCATTACAAAAAGCTAAAGATGAAAATAAACCAATTTTTTTGAGTGTCGGCTATAGTGCATGTCATTGGTGTCATGTGATGGCACATGAATCATTTGAAAATAATGATGTTGCTGAATTTATGAATGAAAATTTTGTAAACATAAAAGTTGACAGAGAAGAACGCCCTGATATCGATGATATTTATCAAAAGGCTTGTCAAATTACAACAGGCCAAGGTGGTTGGCCTTTAAGCGTTTTTCTTACTCCTGATCAAAAACCCTTCTATGTTGGAACTTATTTTCCTGTATTGGATTCCTATGGTAGACCTGGGTTTGGAAGTATATGTAGACAATTGGCACAAGCATGGAAAGAAAAACCAAAAGATATTGAAAAATCTGCAGAAAGTTTTATTCACGCATTACATAAAACAGAAAAAATTATCGTTCCTACAAAATTAGAACAAACTTTACTTGATGAAGCTGCAATGAATTTATTTCAATTAGGTGATCCTACATATGGTGGATTTGGGTCAGCTCCTAAATTTCCAAACGCTGCAAACATTTCATTTTTGTTTAGATATGCCAAGATGGCTAATTTACCAAAATTCAATGAATTTGCATTAAAAACTCTAAACAAAATGGCAAAAGGTGGTATCTTTGATCAAATTGGAGGTGGATTTCATAGATATTCAACTGATACAAAATGGTTAGTTCCTCATTTTGAAAAAATGCTTTATGATAATGCTCTCATGCCTGTAAACTACTGTGAAGCATATCAAATTACTAAAGATCCATTCTATCTTGATGTTTTACAAAAAACACTTGATTTTGTTTTACGTGAAATGACTTCTTCTGAAGGTGGATTCTATTCTGCATATGATGCAGATTCTGAAGGTGTAGAGGGTAAATTTTATGTTTGGACTAAACAAGAAATTAAAGAAATTCTTGGAAGTGATGCTGATATATTTTGTCTTTATTTTGATGTAACTGATGGTGGAAATTGGGAGGGAAATAGTATTCTTTGCAATAATCTTAATCCTTCTACGGTTGCATTTAATTTTGGAATTTCAGAACAAAAAGTACATGAGATTATAAATTCATGTTCAACAAAATTATTGGAAGTAAGATCAAAAAGAATTTCCCCTGGATTAGATGACAAAGTTTTAGTTTCATGGAACTCATTAATGATAACTGCTTTTGCAAAAGGTTATCGTGTTACAAACGATGGCAGATATCTTGACGCTGCTAAAAATTGTATTTCTTTTATAGAAAAAAATTTGTTTGTTGATGATAATCTATTAAGAACTTACAAAAATGGTACTGCAAAAATTAATGGATATCTTGAAGATTATTCTTATTTTGTTAATGCATTATTGGATGTGTTTGAAATTGAACCCAATTCAAAATATCTTAAACTTGCATTAAAATTGGGTCATCATTTAATTGATCATTTCTGGGATTCAGAAAATAATAGTTTCTTTATGACTTCTGATGATCATGAGAAATTAATTATTCGTCCAAAGAGTAATTATGATTTATCCTTACCTTCTGGAAATTCTGTTTCTTCTTTTGTAATGCTGAGATTATATCATTTATCTCAAGAGCAACATTTTCTTGATATTGCAATGAAAATAATGGAATCCCAGGCACAAATTGCTGCTGAAAATCCATTTGGATTTGGATATTTGTTGAATACTCTTTCTTTGTATCTAGAAAAGCCTATTGAAATTACCGTTATTAATTCTGAAAACTCTGAACTCTGTAAATCATTATTTACAAATTATTTACCCAATTCTTTTATGGTATCCATTCAAAATCCTGATCAATTAAAGAATCTCTCTGAATACCCTTTCTTTACTGGTAAATCTTTTGAAGATAAAACGTCTGTTTTTATTTGTAAAAATTTTACTTGTTCATTAGCATTACATACTTTAGATGAAGTAAATTCAAAACTTTAGATTTTTTTTAAGTTAACTTCTATTGTATTGCCTACTTGTGGTCTGCCCATACCATCGTATCTTGATTTTGGCATTGCTATTGTAATTTGTGTTTGTTGATATGATTTAATATTCACAGTTGGTTGTGCTTGTAAAATTGCTTCTAGCAATGGCATTACTTGTTCTTTTGTTTCAGAATCTAATTTTTTAGAAACATTTTCTATGATCATTTGTTTTTGTGAAATTGGTTCTGTAGAAACATTTTCAATTAATGTTAATTGTATCATTTGACCATTATCTAGAATTTGTGTAATTTTAAACTCATTTACTGCTGACAATATTTTATGGTATTATCTTCATGATTTATCTTTAACGAATCGAGAAATATAATGCAATGACTGCAGTTGCAACAGCTGATGCTACTCCTAAGCCAAAAATGATCTTACTGCCATCAATATTCATGATATTATTTTTTTATAATTCAAATTAAACTGTACTGATTTTTTTGAATATTCTCAATTTTGATTTCTTAATGTTATTTCTTTATATTTACGCAAAATTTATGCCTAATTTTAATTTAAATCCTAATTTTAATCTGATTTTTCTTTGATTTCTGTATTTATTTTTGTTAGTTCTGAAATTGATTTTTTAATTAATATTGCCTTTTTTTTAATTATCTGATTAAATTCATCCATATCCTCTAGACTGGGGCTTTGTTGTTGATTTTGATATGCTTGTAGAAATCCTGAATACACGCATCCAGTAATTATGCCAAATGCAGTGTCTGGAATTGATTCTACTTCTGGAAGAAAATTTTCTGCAATTTGTTTATACGATTCAGATTCACTAATGTAATATTCAATTAAATTGTCGATGAATTCTTTATTTTCTTTTGATATTGACATATTTTTACTTTAATTCCTAGTTTATTTAATTATCTTTTTTAAAATATGATAAACTTATGTAAATGCTAATTTTATTCTGAATATTGTTAGAACATCTTTCTCCAGAAATAAGAAAAACATTGAGAGAGATTAAAAAACAAACTTTAGCTTTACAATCTATACGACATCTTAATAAAATTCAAAAATTAATTTGGTTTGAAATGGCAAAACAAGTAACTGGAATTGAGGTTAATCGTATATGTTGTAATAATAAACCCATTAATCTTACTGTGTATAATGTTGGAGATTCTAAATCTTCTGTATTACTTTGTACAAGCCATTCAAAGCAAAAATATTTTTTAAAAGATATCTTTGAAGTTAAGATGTTAGATGAAAAATTAGTAAATTCTCATACTTTGTAATATAAAATTTAATTTTTATGCCTGTATTGAGTTGCAATATAAAAATAGTGTATTATTTTTTTATTTTATTATGGATCTTAATGAAATACTCACTAAAGAGAGAGATTCTCTAAGAGATGAAAATATAGAACTCAGAAAAAGAATTAATGAACTTGAAGCATCTTTACAAAAAGCATTAAATTTACTTGAAAGTGAAAATTAAAAAATATTATCTACTTTATGCCTAAAAATTTATGAACATAATATTTGTAAATAAAAGTTTAGTAATTAGTTATTCATGAATAATTTCTTGGTATCTTGGAAATTAGAATTTGACGATGGATATTTTCGTATATTTGATTCTAAAAAATTGGTTGCTGGCTATTTTGATCCTGATTATGGTGATCTTTCTGCAGCAAAAAATCCTGAAGATATCATTTTGTCTAAAATAAAAAATCATGATGAAGTTTTGGGTGGCATGATAATGATCCCTCTTGTTAAATTCAAATTATTTGATACTGATTTGAATACCACTATTTATGAAGTAAAAAAGAATGTTTCTCGTGTGTCTATTCATTTACAAAAATGGGATGTTTTTCTTTCTGAAATAAATAATACTTCTCATTTTATTGGTATTTCTCATACCGATCAAGATATGTTAACTATGACTTTTCCTGTAAAATTTTCAAAACCTACTACTCTTGAAAAATCTAATTTATTAGAAGAACTTTCTTCTGTTTTGAATTTGTTAGAAAAATCTGAATTACTATAGTTTTCATATTTTTTTATTTATGGTAAGTGATCTATTTTCCACTCTTCTGCTTTATTGTTACAATTGAACCATTCGATTTCTATCTCATTAGAATCAAATTCACCTGATTCATTTTTAAATTGCTCATTACATTTTTCTTTCATTTTTTCTGATACTTGAACTACTTTTTGTGGTGAAACCCCTTGTGGTTCTTCAAATTTTTCTCCTCCGACATAATGTTTTATGCCTATTTTTGCTGTTTGAAATTCAACTAATCCTAAATTTTGATATTCATAGGATTCTTGGAATAAAGTATCTGATCTAATTTTTGCTGATTCATCTCCTGTTTTTACCCATTCAATAAATTGTAAATCACTTTCTAGTTGAGTTTCTGCTGAGATTTTTAATAACGCTACTGAACTTTGGAATAACTCTGGGGGTGTTAATTCATCATACTTTGAAATTGTTTCTCTAAAATTGTTTATATGCATTTCATAAAATTTTAACAACTCCTCTTTTGAAATATCTCCTTCAATCCATTTTGTTTTTTCAGAATAGAACTTTCCTTGTATGTCTGAAATACTGCTTTCAATTTGACTTAATTCATTTCCAAACTGTAATCCTTTTTGTTTTGTAATATCTGTTGAATAATTATATGCAATAATTGAACCAATTATTAAAATAGCAATAGCAAAAATAATAATATTTTGAATTTTCTTTTTCTTCAAAGGTAATCTACGTAATTTCCGTTTTCATCTAATTTTAATTCAATGTTAAATTCAGTACCGCTGATAAATGAATCATTTCTAGTTGTTCTAACTCTTGCTACAACTAACTCATAAGGCCATATTTCTACAACAATTGCTCCTACTTTTGCTTTTGGTGTTTCTGTAATTTCCATATCTTCACGTTTTACTCCGTGCCTTTCTAACATGTGAATTGAATGATCCAATAATGGTTGAGGATTATTGTAATTTAGTACCCAAACTGTTCCTTCATATTCAATTTTCTGCAATTTGAAACAATCCTGATTAACTCATATAACAATTATTCCTTTATTGCCCTTTTTACCATCAACAAATTCATTTTTTATCTATTTGTGATAATTTGACAAAAATTATGCCCAAGAAAAGATCTTTTTAGTTTTATCTTCAATTCCAAAGAATATTCCTAATGTCACTCTATCTGAATTACCTTGAATTTTCTTTACTTCCTGAAGATAATTGGGATTAATTATTACTAAATCTCCTAATTCTGATCTGATTGTATCTACCTCTGTGTTTTTTTTACAATTGGATTATATCCAAATTCTATTCCTCTGTATTTTACTAATTTTTTGTAGAAAGATCTAAAAAGAACTTGGTTAGAAACCATAGAATTGAAAGAAAAAATGGAATCCTCAAAAAAAATTAGTCCTAAAAAAGTCCCACGTTCACTAAACAATCTCCTAAAAGTTGAACAAGATTTGAAAAAAATGAATTTAGAATTAAAAAAAGTAGTAAAGAAAGTCAAAACATTGGAAAAAGAAAATTCTAAACTACAAAAGAAATTGAATAAAAAATGATTTTTGTTATATAATTTTATTTTAAATCTATTTACCTGTATCAATTACATTTAATGTCATAGTGCTTACTACTCTTGATAGTTTTCTGATAGTTGCAACAACTTTTTCAAAACCTTCTTGATTTTCTGTTTCAATTTCGGCAATTACATCATATGCTCCAAAAGTCAAGTATGCATTAGAAATTATTGACATTTGTTTTAATTGATCTACAATATATTCTTCTGCTCCTAGATCACAATTTAATAAAATGAATCCTTTATGCATTCTTTTACCTTGAATTAATTAATGTACTCTTGTCTTTAAATTTTTGTAATATTACCATCTACTGCGTCCGCCGTAGCTATTTTTACCATCACCCCTACTATCCCTTCTTTTACTTCCTCTGTCATCCCTAGAGTTTCTACCGTATCCGCTACCGCCGCCTCTACCGTAACCGCCGCCTCTACCGTAACCGCCGCCTCTAGAATAATTTGATCTTGATCCGCCACCCCCACCATATCTTCTTGATGGTGATTGTCTTTTTAATGGGTCTGGAATTGAAATCTCAATATTCATTTCTTGATTTAAGTCTCTTAACGGTACTTTGATTTGACGTTTAATTATATTCCAATCTCCAACTGATGAATATGATACAAATGTAATTGCTCTACCTTGTGCTCCTGCTCTTGCTGTTCTTCCTATTCTATGAAAATATGCCATTTCTTGATTTGGTACATCGTAATTAACTACTAACTCTACTCTTGGAACATCTATTCCTCTTGATGCAACATCTGTTGCAACTAAAATATCTGCTTTACCATTTCTGAACTTTGCCATTGATTGCTCTCTTCTACTTTGTGACATGTCTCCTTCTATGGCTACTGCATTGTATTTCTCTTGATGTAAATATTTTGCAACATCTCTTGTTCTATACTTTGTTGAACAAAATACTATAGTTTGACCTTTTAGTTGTTTGATGAAATCAAGTAAATATTTGAATTTGTCCCTATCTTTAATTACTAAAAATGATTGGTCTATTCCTTCTCCACTAAGATCATCTGCATCTAACAAGAATTGTTTTGGATTATGTAGATAATCCTCAGATAATCTTAAAATTGCAGTTGGCATAGTTGCAGAAAATAATGACATAACTCTGTCTTCTGGTGATAAATCTAAAATGAATTGAATATCATCTACAAAACCCATATCCAACATTGTATCTGCTTCATCTAGCACAATATGGGTAACATCCCCTAATTCTATTGAACCTCTTTTGAGATGGTCTATGAGTCTACCTGGTGTTGCAACAATAATTTCTACACCTCTATGTAATGCATCTAATTGAATTCCCATTCCTTGTCCTCCGTATACCGTTGCAATTCTAATTCCCGTATGTTTTCCCATTTTCTTGATTTCTGTACTAATTTGCATGGCTAGTTCTCTTGTTGGTGCCATGATTAATCCTTGAATTCCTTTTTTTGGTGTAATGTCGTTTAACATAGATAATGCAAATGCTGCTGTTTTACCTGAACCTGTATGTGCTTGTCCAACAACATCTCTTCCTGATAATAATACTGGAATAACTGCTTCTTGAATTGGAAATGCGTCTTCAAAACCTTGATCAGTAACTCCTTTTAGTACTTCATCTTTTAATCCTAGATCTTTAAATTTTGTCATTTTGTTTTCTTCTCTTAAGCAATGACGATAAAGCTCATTGCCTATTCGTCATTATTCCGATAATCAAAAAAATTGATTCAGGTCTAATAAACGCTTGTTATTTTAATTCTTTAACTGACTATCGATGACTTTTTTAAAACTCTCAAATGGTTGTGCTCCTTTTAATTCAATGAATCCAATTTCATCATTTCCTATAAAAAATCCTGGCGTTCCTGTAATTCCATATGTTCTACCATCATTAAGATCTTTTTTAATCTCTTCAACATATTTTGCACTTGTAAGACATGATTCAAACTGTTCTTGTTTTAATTCCATTTCTCGTGCATATTGATTAAACAATTCCATTGCCCCACTTGTTTCTTGATTATTCCATTCATTTTGTCTTTCAAATAACATGTCATGCATTTCTTTAAATTTTTCTTGTTCATTTGCACATTCTGCTGCAACTGATGCTGGTACTGCATTTGGATGTATACTTTGTATTGGAAAATCCCTAAATACTAATTTGACTTTGCCCTCATTGATATATTCATCCATGATTATTGGAAGTGTCTGAATATGGAATCGAGCACAAAATGGACATTGAAAATCTGAAAATTCTATTATTGTTATTGTTGCATCATGTGAACCTATAACTGGATCATTATCACTTGAAATTTTTACTGGATTCATTGGTTGATTTTTATCAAGTCTATCTTGTAACATTTTCAATTCTAATTTGGAAATGGCTTCGTCTAATTCTTCTTGAGATATATAATTTGAATTTACATTTGTAACATACATTCCTGCAAAAAATGCTGTAACTCCTATTGCGATCATTATTCCAATTGTTATTCCTTTAGATGACGATTTGTTTATTTGATAATCCACTGAACTTGGAATGTTATTTGTACTCATTTAAAATTATTTATGAATTCTACAATTTATTCTATAAGTGAATGGAGCCAATGACGGGATCTGAACCCATGACCTACTGATTACAAATCAGTTGCTCTACCAGGCTGAGCTACATTGGCACGAAATAAAATAAAATTTTTCAAGGTTTAAAGTGTTACCTGAGGCTAATTTTGTATTTTTTTACAATAATTTGTTGAGCTTTCAATTTATAACATTGGCTTTTTGATATTTGATATGAGATACATTGAACCAACTAGAGTTAAGGTTCTAATGATGATGTTTTTTGCAACTGGTATCATGGGTGTGATTATTGGATTATCTGCTGTTACTCCGCCTAATTTGAAAATTATGATCACTCTTATGAGTATGATCAATATTGGTTTGGGTGCATTTTTCACATTTCTATATCTGACTCAAATTAAAGCTGATCCTGATAAACGAAAGAAAAAGAAAAAGCCTAAATCTGATAAATAGATTCTATTTTGTAAAATTAAAGTATAAATAATAATTCTTTAACTGAAATTCAGAAATGTTAGATTTAGTAGCTAAGGAATTATTTCTTACAAAAGGTAAAGGTGTCCACGAAGATCGATTGACTAGTTTTGAATATGCTTTAAGGGATGCAGGTATTGCTGGAACTAATCTTGTATTGATTTCTAGTATTTTCCCTCCCCACGCTAAATTGGTTTCTCGGAAAGAAGGTTTGAAAAAAATTAAACCTGGACAGATTTTATTTACAATTTATTCGAAGAATCAAACTAAAGAACCTCATAGAGTTTGTTCTGCATCTGTTGGTATTGCACAACCAAAAGATTCAGAGAGATATGGATATTTGTCTGAATACGAATCTTTTGGTCAAAATGAACTTCAAGCAGGTGATTATGCAGAAGATATTGCTGCACAGATGTTGGCTTCTTCTTTAGGAATTCCTTTTGATGTTGATAAAGACTGGGATGAAAAAAGACAACAATGGTTAATTTCTGGACAAATTTACAATACTCACAATGTAACTCAGTCTACAAAGGGTGATAAGGATGGAAAATGGACAACTGTTTTTGCTGCAGCAGTACTTTTAGTTTAGTTATTTTTTATAGCCTTTAAGATAAAATATCGCAGCTCCAATAGAAATTATTGTTATTATAATTACAACTGTTATAGATTCATCCGATTTTATCTCTTCTTTGTATTGAAGATTATTTCCTCCTAATGAAAATTTTAATTCATTTTCGTTTATTGATGTACTTTCACCAAAAATATACTTGCCCTGTATTTGTTCTCCTTTTTGAGGATCAAAAACCCATCCTTTTTTTGTAATTTCAATTGGAATTTCTATTCCATCTATCATTTGTGTTGGTATTATGTTTCCTCTAACATCTGATACATTCATTTCATCATTTGCTAGTATTACTATTTGAAATATTGAATTTAATGGATAATTCCCTGGAGAGAAATAATCTGATCTATTTAGATTTTCTATATTAAAAAATTCAAGAGGATTTATTTTTGTTATTGTTTCTTCCATTTGACTTTCAATTGGATTCTCTATTGAAATTCTTAGTTGTAAAAGTGATTTTGATTCTGATGGAATTATTGAAAATGACATTTTAGCATTTTCATCCTCAGATAATATTTTTGCAACATTATAGAACCCTTCTCCGTCTCTAATTGATTTTGAAAGTAGCATTGTTGATAATTTATCATACATGTAATCTGTATCCTGCATAGGCATTGTGTATACTGCTGAAATGGTTCTATATCCAGAAATAATGCCTGATGTACCTAATGCTTGATTTGTTTCATCGCTTGTGTGGATGTATGTTTGAAAAAATTTGGCATTTGTATCAAAGACCTGATTCATCTCATGTATGTACAAATCTGCTATCTCTCTAGTTGAATCTTGTATGGCGTTAATTCCTTTATCTTCTGGATTTCTTTCTATGTTGATAATTATACATGATTCATAATCTCGTACTCCTAATACACAGTTATTTTGATTTGTTATGACGACTGCTTGAATTCTTTCATTTTCTCTTATTTTCTGTTCTAATTCCGTTGGAATTTTAATTTCTTGAAGATTGGAACTTAGTAATGTAATTGATGTTATGCTCGTATTGGATATTTTTTTGTCTATGATTACCTGTGCTGATTCTTGAAATGTTGATAATCCAATTTCTTGTGAGTGTGCATAATTTGTTGAAACTCCAATAACCATAATTATACTAATAACAAATATTATTTTTAACATGTGATGACCCTCTAATGATGAAATATTAAATTTACTTATCTTTAACTATTCTATTTTTAACAAATTCTAATGATTATTTGTTGTCTAGAAACTCATATTTTGATGTGTTTTGTTCTCTAAATAAATGGCATTAATTCCTATGTTGGTTGAGAGTTTCAATGATCCATTAATTCAATTAATTGTAATTTTATCCACATTTGGAATTGGATTATCTCAAGGAATAATTCTTGGTAGGGCAATTCTTCAAAGATTTCCTCGATTACAAAATCACGTAAAAACTGTATCCTTTACATTATTTGGTTTATTTTTAGTAAATGCAGTTCTTAGTGTTCCACGTTTCCAATCTCCTGAAAAAATTGATTTTACAAATTTGTCTGTTGCTAATCCTGGTGATGTAGTTTCTTCAGTGTTTCTAATTTTTGGAATGAATACTGGGTTTCTAACTGTATTGGCTATTTCTATTATGGTTATGACTTTTGTAATTTTAAAATTTACAAATTTAAATGGAATTGTAAAGGGGTTTGTATTTTTTTTCAGTGCATTATTGTTAATTTTTACCGCATTGAGTAGATTTACAGATCTTACTCCTAGCAGTTTTGAAGTTTTATTATATTTTCTTTACCAGTTGGGAATTACAATTGGAATTTTATTGGGTACAATAAGGAAAATTAAACCTAGAAAATTAGACTTAAAATAATCTCAAACGTTTAAATGATATTATTTTTGATATACGAATGACATCGAATTCAAACCGTTCGGGGAACAAGCTGGCAGTCCATGCGTTGGACTGTCAGCCCCATTATTCTAAAAATACCGCTAAACTAATTCCTGGTAACCCTTTATAGATAAAATAATTTTAATTATAATTATGAATAAATTTATCACAATTGGTGATGAAAAAGTAAGCATTACTGAAATAGAAAATGCAAAAAGTATTCCTGAGTTGCTACAATCTAGAGTTCAATATGCGATATTAGATCAACTAAATGACATGGTTGCTAGATCTGGAATGGGAAATCCTGACGAAGTAAAAAAATTGGTTCTGAGAGATATTGCATTTAGTAGAGGCGGGTATTCTTCTTCTTTTACTTTTCCTATGGCTAACCAAGCCGTAAATATGACTGAAGTTGATTTTACTAGTGAAAAAAGTATCTCTGAATTATTAACCTCTAGAGTTCAATATGCTATACTGGATCAACTTAATCATTTAATTTCACAATCTGAAAACCCTGATGGATCGTTGAAAAAAATAAAAGATTCTGTTATTTTAGATGTAACAAAAATTATTGATAATTTTACTCCATCTACAATTATTGATGATAATTAATTTAATTTTAAAATAAATATTCTCTATTCCTTAGTTTGAAATTTAATTTAATGATGATAACACTTTAACTTGTTGATTAACATAATCAAAACCTTCTTGCCAAAATTTGGGTGATCTAATATCAAATCCGTGTTCTGCTAACAGTTTTTCTGGTTTTTTTGAACCTCCTGCTGCTAAGATGTCTATATATGATTTGACAAAATCATTTCCTTCTTTTTTATATCTCTGAAATAGAGATAATGCTAACAAGTTTCCAAATGAATATGCATAGCAATAAAACGGCGTATGGTAAAAATGTGGAATACAACTCCATTCAATTGCAAAATCTTCTGAAAGATTCACCGAATTTCCAAACTGTTCCTTCAAATTTTGTAAATATGTTTTTGAAATTTCATCTATTGTGGTCCCTTTGCCAATTTGTTCATGTGCCTCAACTTCAAAAATTGTAAAATATGATTGTCTTAGTATTGTTGCATACAAATCATCAATTTTTTCGGCTAACATAATCTTCTTTTGATCGTCTGATATTTTATCTGCCAAATTATCATATAGTAATAACTCTGAAAATGTGGATGCTGTTTCAGCTAATGGTAGTGATGCATCTTGAACAAGAATTGATCTATTTTGTGCTGCTTGACTATGTACTGCATGACCTAGTTCATGAGCTAAAGTAAAAACATCTCTTGATTTACCTGTAAAATTTACTAAAACATATGGTGTAATTTTTGGAGTCAGAGTACTGCAAAATGCCCCATCTCTTTTTCCTGGCCTAACTGATGAATCAATGTGATTTTCATTGAATATTTTTTTTGCAAATTCTTCTAGAGTATTACTGAATTTTCCAAGTGATTCAAAAACTAATTTCACAGATTGATTGTATGAATAATTTTTTTCTTTAATTTTTGATGCTGCTGGTGCATAAAGATCATATCTTTGTAATTTTTTCATATTTAGCATCTTTGCTTTTTGAAGGAAGAATTTTTGAAATACTGTTGAGTTTTTTCTACAAATTGAAAGTAATGATTCTATTGTTTTATCATCTATATCATTAGCAATATTCCTCATTGATATTGGACTTTTGTACCCTCTAAGACCTATCCCTTCATCTTTCCAATTGAGTACAATGTTTTGATAAATTTCTCCAATAACCCCTTTATTTTCTGTATATTTTGTTAGAATAGTTTTGTAAGCTGTTTCTCTAGTTTTTGGATTAGTACTTCTAACATAATTTGTTAGTTCTTCTCTTGTCATTATTTTTGTTTTATTACCTACCTTCATTTTGTATTCATACACATTAGTTATTTTGTCATACAATTTTACAAGTGCAGAAATACCAGTAACATCTAATGTGTTGATAATTTTTTCTTCTGATTCACTTAATGCATATTTTGCAAATAATCTTTTGTATGTTAGGTATTCTTTTAGCTCTCCAGTATCTTTCATTAGTCGTTTTGCATTTTTATCATCTACTTGTGTCTTCCACCATAAATCAAAAAATAACATCTTGTTTGAAATTTCTGAGCCTAATTTTGACATTTGAGTCATTAACGATGTTGCTTCATCTGATTGAGTATCTGATGAATATGAGAGTGATGCGTATCCCCCAATTTTACTCATTTTATGTGAAATTTCTTCAACTTGTTGTAAAATTATTTTAAATTGTTTGGATGTGATTTTTGAGTTTAGTTTTGATTTGTTTTTTTCAAATTTCTTTGCTTGATTTTCTAAATCTTTAATTTGTTTTTGAAATGAAGGACTTTTTGGATTTTTTGCTAATTCTGATAAATTCCATTTACCTAATTCATATTCTGCCATTTTTCTAATATTTTTGTAAAGTGTCTTTGTATCTCTTAATTGATTCGATTATTACTTTTTTAGCCTCTCTTGCTGATTCCCATCCTATAATTTCTACTTTTTTCCCTTCTAATTCTTTGTACACTTGGAAAAAATGGGCAATTTCTGAACGATAATGATCCTCTATATTTTCAATATCTGCGGTATGTAAGTATCTTGGATCATTTGTTGAGACACAAATAATTTTGTCATCTGGTTCCCCATCATCTTCCATTTTTAGTAATCCAATTGGTCTTGATTCTATTAGAATGCCTGGATAGGTTGAATTTGTAACTAATACTAATGCATCCAATGGATCACCATCTTCAGATAATGTTTGTGGGATCAATCCATAATCTCCTGGATAATGGAATGGTGAAAATAATACTCTGTCTAATTTTATCATGTTGTGTTTTTTATCGTATTCGTATTTGTTCATTGACCCTTTTGGAATTTCAACTATTACGTTGATTATTTCTGGAACATCATTTCCTGTTTCAATATCATGCCAAAAATTTTTACTCATTTTCTAGCTGTTTTGATTTCTACTTAGTATATAATTTCTATGGAATGTTTAAAAAAATTCTAATATTTTACTAATAATTTACTATTTTTATCTGATTTTATACAGTAAGATTGGTGTTTGGAATTACTTTGAATATTTTTACCATGTATTCTCCATGAAATACGTCTATAAATTCACCTGTGTTATGATCTAGATTTCTAACTCTGAATTTGTATTCATAAGATCCATCTCCTTTAGTATCTATTTGTGCTATGTGTACTGGTTCATCTCCTTTGTAAAATTGAATAATTACTGGGTATCTCTCAGCAACATCTGATGCTGCTCCGTATACTGTTCCCCATGGCAATGTGTTATTTTCTGGTACCGCGAGAGTAGTAATTGTAGTTTCTAAACTAAATTTTTCATTTATTGCTTTAACACTAATGTCATTATGATTTGTTTCTGCTACTGCAGTATTTGGAATCATCATTATCCCTGATATTGCTATAATTGATGTTATTGCTAATAAACTCATTTTTGTATTCATATCAAATTATATGCTTTCAAAGTTCTTTAAATAATTTATTATTCTTTCATACTAGTTTTTTCTTGTTATTCTAAAATGTCATAATATTGATTTAATCTTTTAGTCAGTAAATCTTTGTAATCTTCAGTATTTTTTACAAATTCCATTCTTGAATTTTTTTCACTACTTACTAGGATGACAACTTGTTTGACTTCAATTCCTGCTAATTCCTTAAACATTTGTGCATATGCTGTACCTTGAATAAAATGATCCGTCATCCATTCTTCTCTTTGATTGCTTCTTTTTGTTTTGTAATCTATGATTGATAATTCTCCATCATAATTTGCTATACAATCTGATGTTCCTGCTAATTTCATTTCATTACTATACAGTCGTAATTCTGTACCATGAACATCATTGATTTTTTGTAAAAATGGAATTAGATTATTAAAATGTGCTACTGAGAGTAATCTAACTTCGTCTGTTTGTCTTACTTCATTAATATGATTTTCAATTAATTTGTGAGTTTCTGTGCCTATGGTTGCTGCTTCTTGAGTAATATAGTCTGCAGCAATTTCTTGTTCCTTCCAATTTTGTAAACTTTCTTTTTTTTCATTGGCCATTGTTTCATGTAATATTGTTGTAATTGATGGATAAATTTCTCCAGTTGGTGTTTGGTAAAAATGTGCATTATCTTTTTCAATTAATTCAGACTGTTTGAAATTAATTGGAATATGATTGTATAGTGACACTTTTTTTGATAATTAATCATGTCATATAGTTATTTTGAATTTAATTTTTTAGAAATATTTGATCTATTACATAGAATAATGATAAGTGGACCGGATGGGATTTGAACCCACGACCTTTGCGGGAATTTCTTCCTTACGCAGTGTGAGTGCGTCATCCAAACCAAACTAGACGACCAGTCCAAATTATTTATGAAAATACATGGTTTTCTATCTTTAGTTTTTTGATATTTTGTTATTACCTAACCTTTTTGTATCAATTATCAAAACATAACTCATATCTTTAAAAGAATTTGATACACTAATTGATCGAATGATTTTGGCATTTGATTCTGCTAATAATCTTGGTCAATATA
The DNA here is from genome assembly GCA_902514095.1 of uncultured marine group I thaumarchaeote. Classification (GTDB taxonomy): domain Archaea; phylum Thermoproteota; class Nitrososphaeria; order Nitrososphaerales; family Nitrosopumilaceae; genus Nitrosopumilus. Next base: position 36,829 of record CABXPS010000006.1, read on the forward strand.
TTGCTGCAGGAAAAATTTTGTTTCAAATGAATGAAGAATTACCTGATGATTTACAATTATCTCTTGAAGAAATAGATGATCCTTCTAATGCAAAATCTTTTATTATAAATAATGAATCTGCTTTAAAATATGCAATTCGAGAATATCGTGAAAGATTAATGCTTTCTTAATTCTATTTCTTTACGCCGAGATTTCTATTTTTTAATCTCAAGTATGGGTTTCTACATTTTCTACATCTTGTTGCCCCAACATCGTTTCTACAACCACATTTGAAGCAGATTCTCATGACTAATCGTGCTTGTTGTGCAATTCGTTTCTTCTCAGGGTCTGTAATTGGCATTTAATTCTCTCCTCAATCTCTTCCTTTTATTCTAATCTATTTTTCCATTTTCCCTGCTAACAAAACTGGAACTTCAGCTGGTCTTTTTGCTACTGGGATGTTTGCTTTGTTAAACATGGAGACTTTTGATTCTGCAGATCCGTAAGTCCCCATTACAATTGCACCTGCATGCCCCATTCGTTTTTCTTTTGGTGCTGCTCTTCCTGCAATGTATGCAACAGCTGGCTTGTTAAATCCTGAATCAATTATTTGTTGAGCTAACATTTCTTCAGAATCCCCTCCAATTTCCCCTACAATCACTAATCCTTCTAGATCTGAAATATCTTTTACCATTTCAAATGCATCAATTAATCTGGTGCCGTTTACTGGATCTCCACCAATTCCAATTGTAATTGATTGTCCAAATCCTGCATTAGTTAATGCATCTGAAATTTCATAAAGTAATGTTCCACTTTTTGATAACACTGCAATTTTACCTGCTTTGAAAGGCATTGGTGGCATAATTCCAATTTTAATTAATTCCGGAATCATTATTCCTGGAGTGTTAGGTCCAATGATTACTGCGCCTTTTTGTTTTGCTAAATCTAATGCTTCCATTGTATCTCTAATTGGTACATGTTCTGGAATTGCAACTAGTAATTTAATTCCTGAATTTAATGCATCTTTTGCTGCTGCTAAGAAGAATTTTGCTGGTACAAAAATAATTGAAATTTTTGCATTTGTTACGTTAACTGCTTCTTGCATTGAGTTGTATATTGGAATTGTTTCTTCAAATTTTTGTCCTCCTTTGCCTGGTGTTACCCCTGCAACTACATTAGTTCCATATGCTATCATTTGTTTTGCATGTAGTGAACCATATGAGCCTGTAATTCCTTGAACAATCACTCCTTTTTTTTCATAATCTGAATCTTCTGGGTTTCCTTTTAGTAATTCAAAAATATTTGTCATTTTTTTATCCCCATAACGGCTGCATTAATTGCTTCTTCAACTGAATCAAATATGTTGGTTCTAGAACCTTGTAGCATTTCTTTTGCTTTTTTAGATTCTGTACCTTTTAATCTTGAAAATACTGGTAAGTCGATTAAATTATTTTCATATGCTTTGAGAAATGCTTCTGCTACCACTGTAGTTTTTACAATTCCTCCATAAAGATTTACTAGAATTCCTTTCACTCTATCTAATTTACTAATCAAAGTTAATGCTTCATAAACAGATTCTGTAGTTGCACCGCCACCGACATCTAGAAAACATGCAGGTTTTCCTCCATTATCTGATAACATATCTAGTGTTGACATTACAAGTCCTGCACCGTTACCTACAACAGCTATGTCTCCATCTAATTCCACTAATGAGAATCCACTTTTTTCTGCTTGTTCTTCTATCTCTGTTTTTTCTTGATATTTTTGTAATTCATCATGTCTGAAATTTGCATTATCATCTGTTACAAATTTACCATCCAAAGCCATCACTGTATCATCTTGCATAATTGCAAGTGGATTAATTTCTACTAATTCAGCTTCTTTTTCAATTGTTAATTTTGATAATTTTTTTAGTGTATCTGCAACTCCTTGAGCTGTAATTCCTTCTAATCCCATTTCTTTTGCAACTTCATTTGCAACTTCATCTGAGATATCTCCTAATCCTATTTCTTTGATAATTTGATTTTTAACTGACTCAATTTCAACTCCTCCT